>USDH01000214.1 GCA_900553415.1 uncultured Collinsella sp.
CAGCGCCTTGGGAGCCTGAACCGTGGGACCAGTAAAATCGGCAAGACGAACGTATCCGCCCTTATAGCCATCGATATGCGAATTGTGATAGGTAAATGTGCAGATAGGCACGGTTGCCCCTGCAAAGCCAGAATACTCGAGCTGAATGAGCGTGGTTAGGGTCTTGTCATCGATAAGCCTATTTCGAAGCTTCTCGTAGCTACCGATGAACATCCAAACGAACGGAGTCATCATTCCAACTTCGCCGTGCTCGTTGGCAAAGTCCATAATGCGCACGATGAACGAAGAGAACAGGTCGTTCTTCACGTCAGAGTAGTTCTTCTTGACCCATTTGCTCATGAAGGGGTTAAAGCTGCTGCTGCCCATATACGGAGGATTAGCCACGGTGCAGGTAAAACGACGGGACAGCTTCTCGCAGATGGCGGCGGCGCCTTCGAGCTTAGTTTTGGTCGCAGAGGCAAAAAGGTCGTCGGAACAGCTCGCGGCGGCAGCTTTGAGCTCGTCAATCTCGGCCTCTGAAGGATTGAGCAGCGAGCCAATCTCGCCCAAATGACTCAACTCCTCGGCGAGCTTCTTGTTACCCGGCAGCTCGTCCTCCCCCAGCGGAATGCTCGAGAGCACGGTAACGTCGGCGCCAACGCCACGCCTAAAGAAGCGACGATCGTGCTCGCGGGCGCACATGGCAAGCGCCAGCTCCGCGATCTGCGCCGCGCGGGGATCGATTTCCATGCCCGCAAGGTTTTTAGTAAGAATAAGCTCGGGAATTTCGCGCTCACGATAGCCGCGCTCCTCGTACATATGGAAGAGCAATTCGAACGCATAGACCAGGATATGGCCCGAGCCGCATGCGGGGTCACAGAGAGTTATCTCCTCGGGGCTCGAGATGCGTATGAAGTCCTCGTGCTCAGCATCGGGCTCGATGTAATAATCCATGCACTCGCGCAGCGAACTCCCCGGGTTATTGAGCATCCACAGACGGCCGAGCGAGTTCTCGACCATATAGCGCACAATCCACTCAGGGGTGAAGAGCTGCGTGGCGGGCGCGATGTCCGCCGCCGCTGCCTTGCGCTTTGACTTGAAGAACTCGTCTTTTACGTCAGCGTTGTAGTACTGATACATCCAGCCCAGAACGGTCACGCCCTCGCGCCAGCGCTCGTCAGTGATAACGGCGTTGAGCTTGCCCACTACGCCGTCGGCCATCATGAGGCCCTGGGGCAACAGCAGCTCCATGGCACCGCCCACGCGTTCAAAGACGCCTGGCAGGCAATCGGCAAGTTCCTCGCACTGAGCCACAAAAAGATAGCGCCACAGCGGTTCATCCAAGCCCGCCATCTTGAGCTCGGCTATGCGATCGGTATCGGCCGTCGCCATCTCCACGTCCAGTGCGTTCTCCACGGCCTCGCTGCCATGGCTGCCGTCCGCGCGGCTCAGCATGCGCATACGGCCGGGAAGCCATCCGCGTGCGTCCATGAAGCGAATGGCCACGATGCGGTTGAACCAGGTGTAGGCCGCACGGTCGCGCAGCGCGTCATGGCTCTCTGCGGTCTGCAGGCGCAACAGCTCGTCGCGCTGCTCGACCTCGAGTGGACTCAGAGGCTGGCCGTTGACGGTCTCGGACCCAGCGGGCGCGAGCGTAGGCTCAGTGATGCCGTAGCGCACCATCTGCGCCTCCACGCCGTTAATAAGTTCCACGCGGGCCCACGTGCAGAAGTTCTTGAGAGCGGAATCGTTCATGGTTCCCGTACCTTTCAAAACGCCATAAGCCACCGGCGCATGCTTGGGCGCCGGCGGCTGAGCGGGTTAGTTAATGCGGATCTCGTCGTTTGATGCAAGCGCCTGCATAAGGCGGGCGCGCAGGTCGTCCACGTAGCGATCCACGTCCTCTGCGGTTGTGAGGCGGCTCGGCTTGGCCAGGTCGGCGCGACGCACGGTCTTGACCTTGCGCTGGGGCTTGGGCACGGGCACGGGAACGGAACCGTGACTTGGCGTAGCGGTGCCCTTGTTGGTGATCTTTTTGACCACTTCACCCGTGCTGGTGACCTCGGTGGAACGGCGCTCGTTTTCCATACGCTCGCGTGCGGCGTCCACGGCGTCGTATATCTTGTTGGCCGCCGTGATGGTCCAGCTTTCCCAGTTTGCCGCGAGGGCGTTAAGCTCGTTGAGGCTCTGGACGCCGTGGGTGCGGTTCTTGAACGACTCATACTTGGTGCCGGCGTCCGCTATGGCATCCTTGGCCTGCTTGACAAAACCATCTTGGCTCTCGGCCTGCTTCTGCAGGTCCTGCAGGTCGTTCTCGATGCGATGCAAGAACTCGTTGCGGCGCATGCCCAGGAGCTTTTTAATGTATTCCTCGACGGGGGCCATCAGCGGTTGCAGGTCTTTAATGCGGCTGTAGGGCTTGGGATCTTTGAGGATCTCGCACACCTTTGCCACATTCTCCACCGCGCCGGGAATGTCGTCGGAGGCATACTCAATGCCCTCCGTGCGACTCAAGAATTCCCTGGCGTGGTCAAAAGCCGTTCGTTGGTTGGACTCGAAGAACTCAACCACCTTGTCAAAGTCTTCCTTGGCATCGAGCAGGCGGTCTTCGTGCTTGGTGAACGTGGTCAAGAACGCCTCGGCCTCGTTCTGATCCTTAAGGACGTCGGCCACCTCCGAGCGCATCTTCTCGCACTCAGCCTCGCCGGGATACGGGTAGGCCGGTTTGATGCCCGTGTAGTAGTCGCGCGCCATAGCAAGGCACGTCTCGCGCAACCCCTCAAGATGCTCCTTGAGCTCGGCCACAAGCTTATCCTCGTTGGAGGGTACGGTCTTGAGGTCAAATAGGTCGCGCATAAGCTCGCCCGTGGCGCGCAGCAAACGGTCGCTCATGCGCACGCGAAGGCGCACTTGGGCCTTATCGGCATCCTTGCGCAGGAGTGCCACCATGCGGCTGTCGCTAGCTTGGACCGTCTGACCGCCAAACAGCACCTGCGCGCGCTGCTCCACCACAAGCTGCGCCACCACATTTGCGATGTCGACCTCGCGCCAGCCAAA
>USDH01000215.1 GCA_900553415.1 uncultured Collinsella sp.
AACTCGACGGGGATGTCGTAGTGGCTGAGCGCCTCGTTGATGGCCTTGCCGCCGCCGTGCACGATAACAGGGCGCATGCCGATAATCTTGAGCAGAACGATGTCGCTCATCACGTCACGACGCAGCTGCTCGTCGACCATGGCGGCACCGCCGTACTTGATAACGACCGTCTTACCGGTCAGGTTCTTAATCCACGGCAGCGCCTCGAACAGCAGCTGCGCGGTAACTTCGTTGGATTCGCTCGAGCGACAATCGCGTGCGAACTTCATAGTCTGCCTCGTCTTTCGTGTAGCTATCGCGCCGCACCTCGTTGCCCGCGACTGCAGCGGGACACGCGGCACATCGGGAGTCTAGGAACGGTAGTCGCCGTTAATTGAGATGTACTCGTGCGTGAGGTCGCAAGTCCACACGGTGGTCGCCGCGTCCCCTGCGCCCAGGTCTGCCGAGATCACAATCTCGGGCGCCTCAAAACGTCGCAGGGCCTCGTCCTCATCGAAGGGGACCGTCAGGCCATCGCGACAGACGGGCATGCCCATCATGTCGATGGAAACATCTTCCTGGTTAAACTGCACGCCGCACTTACCGAGTGCCATGGCAACGCGGCCCCAGTTGCAGTCGTGGCCAGCGATGCAGGTCTTGACGAGCGGCGAGTTGGCGACAGCACGGGCGGCGATATCGGCTTCCTCGTCGTTAGCGGCGCCGGTAACGTTAACCGTCACGAGCTTTGACGCACCCTCGCCATCGGCCGCAATGTTGCGCGCCAGGCTCTCGCACACCTCGTGCACGGCAAAGGCCAGCTCGTCAAAGGCGTCAGTGCCCTCGACGATGGCCTCGGCATCTGCGGCAGCAGCGCCAGAAGCAAGCATGATGCAGGTGTCGTTGGTCGAGGTGTCGGAATCGACCGTCACTTTATTAAAGGTCTGTTTAACGGTCGAGAGCAGCAGGGTGTGGAGCGCCGCCGGCTCGACGGGGGCATCGGTAGTAATGACCGCGATCATGGTAGCCATATTGGGCATGATCATGCCCGAGCCCTTGCACATGCCGCCTACCGTATAGACATTGCCCGCATGACCCGCAGCCTCACTGACGTAGGATACGGCGTACTCCTTGGAGTGCGTGTCGGTCGTCATGATGGCGCGAGCGGCATCGGCGCCACCGTGGGCGGAGAGCGCCTCGTAGGCAGCAGGAATGGCGGTCTCAAACGTGTCGATCGGCAGAATCTGGCCAATCACACCCGTGGAGGCAACCAGAATCTGCTGGGGCTCGCAGCCGATGACCTGCGATGCGATGCTGCACGTCTCGCGCGCGCAGGCAAGGCCGGTCTCACCCGTGGCGGCGTTGGCATTGCCAGAGTTGACCGAAACACCGGCGATGATACCGTAGCCCTTGTCGGCACCGCCCAGGTTGGCACGGCTCACCTGCACGGGCGCCGCGCAAAAGCGGTTGGTCGTAAACACGCCGGCGCCGGGACAGGGCTTATCGGGCACGACGAGCGCATAGTCCAAGCGCTCGGGATTCTTCCGGAATCCCGCATGAATGCCCGCAGCCTTAAAACCAGCCGCAGCCGTAACGCCGCCCTCGACGGCGCGAATCTTGATATCAAACAGCTCGGTATCCATCGTCTTTATGACTCCTTATGTCAAACAAAAAAACGGACATCGGTTGGTGCGCCATGCCAGTCGTGATCATGAGACCAGCTCAAGAGTGGCGCCCCACTCGATGCCCGACTACCAAATCGTTAACAATCGAATGTGCTACACCGGGCACGCCACTGTGGGCAAGCCTCGTCGCTCGTCAAAGCCAAAGACGATATTGGCGCACTGGACCGCTTGGCCCGCAGCGCCCTTGCACAGATTGTCGATGGCGCCCGTAGCCACCAGAACGCCCGCGCGCTTGTTGAGCGCGAGGCCGATCTGGGCGGCGTTGGTGCCGACGACCGAAGCCGTCTTGGGCTGCTGGCCGGCGTCGAGTACGCGCACGAAAGTGCGACCAGCGTAGAACTGCTTGTAATAGTCGACAACGTCCTCAAGGGTCAGGGAGTCGATGGCCTGCGGCGTGAGCGGCAGCGTCACCGTGGAGAGCAGGCCGCGCTTGAGTGGTGCCAGATGCGGGGTGAAGACGACGCGATCGGTCAGGCCAAGGATTTGCTCAATCTCGGGCGTGTGGCGATGCTTGCCCACGCCGTAGGCCTCCAAGTTCTCGTCGGCGCTGCAAAAATGGGTGCGGGCGTTGCAGGACTTACCGGCGCCCGTCACGCCGCTAATGGCATCGACAATCACGGGACCGTTCTCGGCCACCCAGCCCGCGCGCACGGCGGGCGCGGCGGCCGCCCGATAGGCGCATTTCGCCGCTACGGCGCGGCCGAGCTGCGCGTAGAAGCCGAAGAAATCCGCAAAGGCCGGGTTTTCCTCGGCGTAGCGCGCGTATCGCGCCGCGAGAACGCGGTAGTGCGCCTCCGGCTCAAGCCCCGCGAAGTCGGCCTCGAACAGCGGCATCAGCGGGTCTTCGTAGAGAAGCTGCTTCACCGGGTTCATCACGTCGCCCGGCCGCGCGTCAAGCCCGATGCGGTTGAACGCGCCCAGCGCGCGGAAGGGCTGCGCGGGGCAGCCCGTGCAGGCTTCAAACCGCGCGTCCAGCGCGTCGTCGTCCCGGCCGCCGTTGTACGCGATTTCCGCAAAGAGCTGAAGCCCCAGCAGGCCGCCGAGCAGCGGGCTGCATTCCGCGCCGTCGTCGCCCCACATCGTCGCGAACGCCTGCCGAACGCCCGCCTCGCGGCACGCCGTCATCAAAACGCGCGTCGTCGCTTCCGCCTTGTCGTAATCGGGGACGGGGCCGTTCCACGTGTATACGCCGCCCGCAAAGAGGGTATCCGCCGAAAACCGCGCGTGCTCGGCGAACAGGTGGCGCGCCAGCGCGCCGTCCTCCGTGTAATAATCCCAATAGACGAGGTCGATGTCCTTCGGCGCGGCGGCGACGATGGCCTCGCTGAGCGTGCAGCCCGCCGGATACGCCGCGGCGCTGCCC
>USDH01000216.1 GCA_900553415.1 uncultured Collinsella sp.
GGGCCAGCACCGAGTCCAGCAGCCCGCGCAGGTAGACCCGATCAGTCTTGTAGCACGGCACCACAATGCTCACAAGCGGCCTATAGGCAAAGGCCGCCGAAGCGACACGCTGGCACACCAAATCGGCCGGCTTTGCGCGATGTTGCTCAAACCAACGCCGATAAGCTGCGTCGTCTGCACGCGCGTCCTTCATGCGGTTCCAGCTATCGTCGACCATGCCGTTGTACAGGCGACCATCCATGGCGCAAAAACCGCTCTGGATCCGCTCTGTGGGATCGCTCGCAATCGCGACAAAATCCCGTATATCCTGAGGCATCTCAACGCTCAGATACGTTTTATTGACGCGGCAACCGTTGCGCTGGGGAACATCGACCTGCGATTCAAACACATGCACGGTGACATCGATGGCATTCATATGCGTATCGAAGATCTGGAGCTCAGGTGCGCACTGGGGATCTCCCGCCCAGGTGACCTCATAGCGCCACACCGCGCCGGCGTCTGCCGGCAAATAGCGAATGGCATCGATCTCGTAGAGGCCGCAGTGTTCGCCACGCTGCGCATCGCGGATAAGCGCACACAGCGCAGGCTTTGCTTTGTAGTTAATCTTGGATTCCAGCTTGGCCACGCGGCTATCGAGGCGAATGGAGCCCAACCTTTGGTCACCGGATGCAAATGTGACGTCAATCGTAGAGCCGTCCAAAAAGGGAAGCACCAAGACGGCGAGCTCGCGCTCGTAATCGGAAACGGAAGGGCAAAGCGCCAGTACACGGCCATGATCGACCGGGAACGCCAGCGACGGCACAGAAGAACCGCTCGTCGTCGCATGGGCAAACGATTGAGAACTCTCCCGCTCAATAAGCGCGGCGACATCCTGACCGACATAGCGAAGCAGCACAAACAGACGGCCCTGACTGCGGCAAAGTGCCAAACGCTTGATACTCATCTACACTTCTCGCTTTCCCAGGGCGTTCGCTGCCATGCGCTTGCAGGCACCCAGACGCCCAAACCTCAAGACGTCGTAATCGAACATGAGCTTTTTGCACTCACGGGCATTGGGGGCCTTGCCGGTAAGCGCCGCACGCACCATAGCAGCAACAGAAGGAGCGCAGTGTGCGAGCGCAGCATCGCTGCCCACGGCAGAACCGGCAAGCGCCGTGGCAACGGCAGCAAACACCTTGCCGCAGTCCGAGCCCAGCAACCTGAGCGCGTCGTACAGCACCAGATCGCACAGGAAATATGCCAGGTCATCGGCATGCCGGACATCGAGACCGTCGCGCTGCCAGTCAGCCAGCACCGCGGAGTAAATCTTCACGTGCTCCAGCAGACGTGTCTCGTCGTCGTAGCGCATGGTGTCCATGAGCGAACCCTTGCGCGCCACGCGGTAGTCATACAGCTTGTTCGAGATAAGCGCGGTCTTGCGCGAGCGACCGTACACGGCAAAATCGAAGACCTGATCCTCGCCATATTTAACGGTTTCGTCAAACACGATCCCGTTGCCCAGCAAAAACTCACGCCCGCAGGCGGTGCGCCATGCAAAGGGACGAGATGCTTCCTTAAACAGCAGGTCAGAGCTATAGCCTTCAAACGACACATCGCGTGGGCTCAGCACATAGTTAAGCCACGGATACCCCGCCTCCAGCGGATACGGATTCGCGCCAAAGGTCAAAACGTCGCAGCCCTCGCGCTCAAAGGCATCGACGATCACGCGGCATGCATCGGGCGTAAAGCGATCGTCGGAATCTAAGAACGCGATGATAGGAGCCGTGGACGCGGCGATGCCTGCATTGCGTGCACTCGACAGACCGCCGTTCTCCTTATCGACCAGCGTAAAGCGCGCGTCCTTTTCGCAATAGGCAGCCGCGATATCGCGCGAACCGTCCGGCGAGCCATCGTTGACCAGCACGCCTTCCCAATCGGGCATGTCCTGCGCAAGCAGGGAGTCCAGGCACCAGGCCAGGCACTCCTCCACGTTATAGATGGGAACGACAACGGAAATCTTGGGGGTAGCCATAGTCAAGTGCTCCTACTGTGCGACCGGAACGTCATCGGGGTGCGGATTATCACCGTAGGTGCGCTGATACGTCAGCACGCGCCAGACCAGCGGCAGGCCGCCAATCTTAAAGTAATGCTTAAACGTATTGAGCTTGCCCGGCTTCTTAAAGTCAAAGCGCGAATCGATATAGGCGCGGGGCGACTTGACCATCAGGCGCAAGTCGGTCTCGCCACGCGGATCGAACAGCGACAGGTCAAAGCGACCGGCATCCCAGTCGGCCTTGAGCTCGGGAGAGGCCTTCTCCCAAAACTGCTCGCGCAGTTCATCGACCAGGCGCTCATCATTCCAACGGTACGTATCGACCTTCATGCGCATTAAAATGCCCTGGAGCTGAGCCTTGAGCTCGGGACGCTCGTCCAAAAAACGTTGCATCTCGGCATATTCGTCGCACACGCAAAACACCTTGTTGGGCGAATTAACGGAGCTCTTCTCGTTATCCTGGCGATAGCACAAAATGGGGTCCGCAATAAACGCGGCACGCTCGGCGCAAGCCCAAACCTTAAAGTTAAAGCCTGCGTCCTGATACGAGGCGCCCGGCGTGGGAAGGAACCGAATCTGATTGTCGTTGAGGAACTGGCGCCGATAGATAGCCGACCAAATGGAAGGTTTGCGGTAGAAGATGCCCGGGCGATCGACGGGGCGATACGCGGCGCCCGTCATATGCTCGTCGACAATCCCAAACAGCTCACGGCGCTCGCGGGGCGTGGACCAATACAGGTAAAAGTCGCCCTTTACCACATCGGCATGCTCAGCATCGGCCTTGGCGACCAGCTTTTGGAGCGAATCCTCAAACATAAAGTCGTCGGACTCAAGGATGCCCACGTACTCGCCGCGCGCCATCTCCAGGCCGCGGTTCATCGAGTCGCCGTAGCCGCTGTTGGCTTTGTCAATCATCTTTACACGGGGGTCGCGCTCCATATACTCGCGGATGATATCAGACGA
>USDH01000217.1 GCA_900553415.1 uncultured Collinsella sp.
TTTGCGGGCTCATGTGACGAACATCTAGGCCAGCGGAGTATCAAACGGGACGAAAGTCACGTCCACGGCCGGCACTTGGGGACGTTCCTTATCTGCCGGCAGTCTGGGACACTCCTTGCCATGGCCCGCGCCAGCAGCAGACACCACTTCACAGCTCCGTCACAGGTGTAGCGGCTTTGTGTGGGCGCGACACGCGCTGATTGAGTCGCCAACCGAGGGGCATAAAGCAGTTGAGCGAAAACGGTTGCCCCTTTCCCGTTCGCTCGAGGATCATGTCCCCCTTTTCCGCGGAAACCCCGGCAGTTGCGAAGAGCTGCCGGGGTTTCTGTCGTATATAAGGCAAAGTCGGTGTGCAGCAATCGAGACATTGAGCCGCAGACCCGCCGCACGCAATGCGCAGCGCCGCCAACTTGTGAGCCACGGCAGCGCCTTCCCTACCGTGCCCCGCGCTATACTCGTCCGCATGGATATCAAAGCACGCAACATATCAACGCCCGCCGCGGACGCGCCAGCGACGCCGTTCGCCTCCGCTCCCGCGCCTGTCGTGGGCCGCTTTGCCCCGTCGCCCTCGGGCCGCATGCACCTGGGCAACGTGTTCAGTTGCCTGTGCGCGTGGCTTTCGGCCCGTAGCCAGGGCGGCAGCATCGTGTTGCGCATCGAGGACCTGGACGATCGCTGCAAGCGCCCCGAACTTGCCGCCCAGCTAATTGATGACTTGGCTTGGCTGGGGCTCGAATGGGACGAAGGCCCCTACTACCAGCACGATCGCCTAGACCTGTACGAAGCCGCCTTGCGCCGGCTGCAAGACGCCGGCCTCACCTATCCCTGCTTTTGCACGCGCGCCGAACTCCACGCCGCAAGCGCGCCGCACGCCAGCGACGGCACACCCATCTACCGCGGCGCCTGCCGAGGCCTTTCTGCCGAGGAGGTTGCCCGCCGCAGCGCCCTGCGCGCTCCCGCCACGCGCCTGCGCGTGCCCGCCGTCGACGACCTCGCAGACGATGTGGTCGAATTCGTTGACCGCACGTACGGAGCCCAATGCGAGGCACTCGCCACCGAGTGCGGCGACTTTTTGGTCCGCCGCAGCGACGGCGTGTTTGCCTATCAGCTAGCCGTGGTGGTCGACGACGCCGCCATGGGCGTCACCGAGGTCGTGCGCGGATGCGACCTGCTGGGGTCCACGCCGCGCCAGATCTATCTGCAGCACCTGTTGGGACTGCCCACGCCGCACTACGCACATATTCCGCTGCTCATGGCACCGGACGGCCGCCGCCTTTCCAAACGAGATCGCGATCTGGACCTGGGCGAACTCCGCGCCCGCTTTGGCACGCCCGAAGCGCTGCTGGGCTGGCTCGCCGGGCAAACGGGCATCGCGCCGGACACCACGCCGCGCTCTGCCGAGCGGCTGGTCGAGCACTTTAGCTGGGATGTTATCCGCGCGCACCGAGAGAACATCACTGTAACGGCCGAGTAGCCAAATACGCCCCACCCCTACGCAACATCCCAAGGCTGGAGTTCGTCGCCCAGGCGAACGATGCAGTCGTAGAGCACGGTATGGCGCTCGGCCGGGTTGGCATCCCGATGAAAATGCCCGTAATACCAGCGTTTGTAGTCCATGCGATCTTCCAGCTCATCGAAAAATGCCGTAAGTCGATCAACCGTGGGGCAATTCCAGCCGGGGGTCGGATAAAGCGTGGGCGAAAGCATGCGCGTAGAGCAGGTGTGGGTGATTACGTAGTCGACCTTCCAACCCACGCTGTCGAGCTTTGCCCGCGCCTCCTCAAAGTTGCGCTCGTCCGGCAGCTCCTGCGGCCACCAGCTGGAATACGGAATGCGGTATTCCTTGTCCACGCTCGTGGCGCCGCCCATGGTAAAGACCGTTGAGCCGTCGAGTTCAAAAACCTCGCCGCGCGTCAGGCGCCGTATGGGCGAGGTGTCCGACAGGCGCTGTGTCAGTCCGCCGTGCCACAACTCCATGGGTCGCTCCGCCCAGTGATCGAAACGCTCGTGGTTGCCGTCGACGAACAGCACGGTATAGGGGCGCGACTCCAGCCAAGCGATGTCGGCGCACTCCTCGGCAGAGAAATCCCACGGAAAGCCAAAGTCGCCGGCAATGATGAGATGGTCGTCGCTCGTCAGGCTTTCCCCAAGATCCCAATCGCGCAGCTTTTGCATGTCAGCGCCGCCATGGACGTCGCCCGTCACATAGACCGTCATCGGATCACCACTTCCCTGTAAGTCGCTAGCCCGCATTCTGCACGATCGCCAAGCAAACCGCTCCAGCCCTTCCGTCCCTTAGGGCTTACCCTTCGTTCTTCCATCCAAACGGGTCGAGCACCCAAAAAATCAGATCGAGCACGCCGCCGGTCATCATGGCGCCGGCAAGAGCCATGCAAACATGCAGAGAACTGGCACTTCGGAGCACATCAAACGGCCCCAGAACAGCCAGCAGCGCGACCGCTGCGCCGGCTACGCACAGTGCGAGGCACGGCCCCGCGTCCTTGACGCACTTCTTTGCGAGATGCTTTGCGTTGTCACCCATCGATATCGAACTCCTTAGAGGGTCGTTGTTCAGATGCATGCCGCCGTGGCAGAACGAAGCGGCAGAGTAAGTGTCACATGCCGTGCAGACATCAATGGAGAAACCGCCTGCTCGACCAACCCTTGACGCCGTTTTGCACCGGCACCCCATCCCCCGCTATCGAGGTCTAATACTTTTTCCCGAGAAGTGAACGGCTGTATTTGGACCCCCGAAGCATTGACATTTTTAGGCGTCAAAACCGCAGGATTTGACTGGCAAAACCGCAGGAAATTGCACGCCAAAAGTGTCGATGCTTCGGGAGTCCGTTTTCACTCGTTCACTTCTCGGGAAAAGTATTAGACCTCGCTGCTAGCTATCCAGAAAGACACCTCCCCCTTCCCCACCGCCGCGCAAAAACTCATCCAACATTAATCTTGGCTCAAGAATCGCTTAATCTATAA
>USDH01000218.1 GCA_900553415.1 uncultured Collinsella sp.
CAAAGCCCGCGCGCTCGCAGGCGAGCAGGTAGATCTCGGGATTGGGCTTGCCGTTCAGGGTATCCTCGTTGCAGGTCACCGTTTCAAACTTGTCAAAGAGGCCGACCGTTTTAAGGTTGCGCTCGGCCGCAACGCGGCGCGACGACGTCGCAAGGCCCACGTGATAGCCCGCGGCCAGCAGCTCATCGAGGCACTCGGCGGCGCCGGCCTTAAGCTCCAGGTCGGTCTTGGCCATCTCAGTGTGAAGCTCAATGTTGCGGGCAAAAATCGCGTCGGCGGTTTCGCCCTTGCCGTAATGTGCCTCAAGGATGTCCTTAACATCGGCATTCGAACGGCCGATAAACTGATGGATTAACGCATCATCAATCGCAATCCCCAGCTCGGCCGCGCCCACCTTCCATGCCCTCATGTCCAAACGCTCGGTATCGATCAGCGTTCCGTCCATGTCAAAAATAACAGCTTTGATCATATCGGCCCCTTCATCGGCTTGCGTTACCGCAACCCTACCCCCACTTTGCAACTTGTATATAACGTATATATCATATCGCGCCAACCTGCTGAAAAGGGACAGGTTTATTTTGGCAGGTTTTATCTGGGGAAACGCAAACAGGGCCGCGACACCTATATGGCGTCGCGGCCCTTTTCCTTGGAGAAGGATCGATTGATTGAACGGGACGACCGTTCTAGTCTTCGAGTCCGCTATTGATGAGCTCCGCAATCTCAACGGGATCGGTGCTCGCGCGCACTTTGTCACGGAAGTCGGCATCCATCAGCATCACGGCAGCCTTGGAGAGCAGACGCAGGTGCGTAGTTCCAGCTTCGCCGGCGGGCACGTACAGCGCAAGCGCAACATCGACGGGCACCCCATCGAAGCTCGGCCATTCAACGGGCTCAACCAGCTTAAGCACGGCAACGCCCGGCGTGTGAATCGCGTCGCTTTTGGCATGCGGAACGGCAAAACCGGCGACAAGGCCGGTCTCGGCCTCGTTCTCGCGAGCAATAAAGGCAGCCTCTACAGCAGATGCGTCATCGGCAAAACCAAGCTCAACAGCCTGCTCGGACAGATAATGCAGCGCGTCCTCGCGCGAGGCGGCGGCGTAGCCAATCGTCACTTGGTTGGCAGATACAAACCCCATGGAAAACCTTCCTTACAACACGGACCTGACCGCGGCTTCGATGCCGTCGGCGTCCAAACCGTACTTGTGCAGCAAATCGACCGCAGGGCCGGACTCGCCATATACATCGCGCACGCCGACGCGTCGCATCGGCACCGGATGCTGTTCCGCGAGCACCGAGGCCACGGCCTCGCCAAGACCGCCGATAATCGAATGCTCCTCGGCGGTGACCACGCGACCAGTCTTCTTGGCGCTGGCAACCACCAGGCGCTCATCGAGCGGTTTGATCGTATGCATGTTGATGACCTCGGCGTCGATACCATCGGCAGCGAGCGCCTCGGCAGCCTCAAGCGCCTCGGCGACCATGAGGCCACAAGCGACGATGGTCACATCGGACCCCTCGCGCACGACCACGCCGCGACCAATCTTGAACTCATAGTCCTCGCGGTCGTTGATAACCGGTGTTGCCAGGCGGCCGAAGCGCATGTAGACCGGTCCCTCAAACTCATAGGCGGCGCGCACGCAAGCGCGAGCCTCGATGTCATCGGCGGGGACGATCACCGTCATGCCCGGAATCGTGCGCATGAGCGCGATATCCTCGCAGCACTGATGCGTAGCGCCGTCTTCACCGACCGAGATGCCCGCATGCGTAGCGCCAATTTTGACGTTGAGGTGCGGATAGCCGATGGAGTTACGCACTTGCTCATACGCACGACCGGCGGCGAACATGGCAAAGGTGCTCGCAAAGGCGACGCGACCCGTGGTCGCAATGCCGGCGGCAAGCCCCATCAAGTTGCTCTCGGCAATGCCGGCATCGTAGAAGCGCTCAGGGTGCGCAGCCTTAAACTTACCGGTCTGCGTGGCGGCGGCCAGGTCGGCATCGAGAACCACAAAGTCATCGCGCTCATTGCCCAGCTCGACAAGTGCCTCGCCATAGCTAACGCGCGTGGCGACTTTCTTGACGTCTGCCATTAGAGCTCCTCCCCTGCTGCTGCGAGCTCGGCCATGGCCTGCTCAAACTGTTCATCGTTGGGTGCCTTGCCGTGCCAGCCCACCTGGTTTTCCATAAAGGAGACGCCCTTGCCCTTCACCGTCTCGGCGATAATGGCCACGGGCGAGTCGCTCACTTTGCGGGCCTCGGCAAAGGCGGCGGCAATCTGCGCCATGTCGTTACCGTCGGCAAGCTCGATCACATGCCACTTAAAGGCGCGGAACTTGTCGGCAAGCGGCATAGCCGAGTTAACTTCGTCGATACTGCCGTCAATTTGCAGGCCATTGTGATCGATGATAGCGACGAGGTTATCCAAGTCGTGGTTGCCGGCGAACATGGCCGCCTCCCACACCTGGCCCTCCTCGCACTCGCCGTCGCCCAATAGCGTGTAGACGCGGTTGCTGTCACCCCAGTGCTTTGCGGCGAGCGCCATTCCAACCGCGGCGGAGATACCCTGACCGAGCGATCCGGTAGACATGTCGACGCCCGGAGTGTCATTCATATTGGGATGGCCCTGCAGGCGGCTGCCGATATGACGGAGCGTCTCGAGCTCCTCCTTGGGAAAGAACCCGCGTTCGGCGAGCACGGCATAGAGTGCCGGAGCGCAATGTCCCTTGGAGAGCACAAAGCGATCGTGCTCGGCGCGGCTCAGATTCGCCGGGTCGACATCCATTTCCTCAAAGTAGAGGTAGGTCATAATGTCGGCGGCGCCAAGCGATCCGCCCGGATGCCCCGACTTGGCAGCGTGGACACCCGTGACAATACCGCGGCGAACCTCATTGGCAATCTTGGCCAGTTCCTGATCGGTCATGGAGTTTCCTCTCTTGAGCACGCCGGCCCGGCATAA
>USDH01000219.1 GCA_900553415.1 uncultured Collinsella sp.
AGGCCGGCAGACTTATCCTCCTGCGCAGCATTGCGCTCGATAAGCTCGGCCACCACGCGCATGGCATCGGCCGTGGCGCGCTGAAGCGTCCAACCGCTCATCACGCGACCCATAAGCACGGCCGAGAACGTATCGCCCGTACCCGGGAAGTACACCGGGATCAGCTCGAAGGGGATCGTGAAGTACTCCCCCGCCACATGGTCGTAACCGATAACCGCATTCGTGCCATTGACCACGGTGCTCGTAATGACCACCGACTTGGCACCCAGCTCGCGCACGGCATCCACAAGGGCGCGGGCCTCATCGGGCGTGATCTGCTCTGCAATAGGCGTATCGGTGAGCAGACAGGCCTCGGTGTAGTTGGGCACCGCGTAGTCTGCGCACTCCAGCAGGTGCCGCATAAGGCCAATCGTGGACTCGGGCACACCGGCATAGAGCTTGCCGTTGTCGCCCATGATGGGATCGACGAACACCTTGGTGCCCTTTTGCGCGCGGCGGTGGCAAAAGTCCGAGATGATGCGCGTCTCTTCCTCGGTCACGATAAAGCCGGTCGAGATGGCGTCGAACTCAAAGCCGAGCTCCTCCCAGATAGCGAGGCTTTGGCGCACATACTCCGTGGTGTCATGGATGTAGAACTTGGGGTAGTTGAGCGTATCGGAAACGAGGGCCGTCGGCAGGTTGTGGATGCGATAGCCCATGTGCGACAGCACCGGCAGCATGGCAGAAAGCGCGACCTTGCCGTAGCCGCACATATCGTTGATCAGTAGCAGCTGAGTATTCTTCATGAGGGTCTCCCTTGTTTCGGGCGCGGCGCGGCAGCGCCACGGTGCGACTAAGTGTAGCGCAGTGCAATCTAAGTCTTGCCTTCGGATGTAAGACCAAGTTTGGGCGTATTTTTGTTCTTAGAGTTTTTCTGACGCTTCTTATTGCAGAAACTTGGCCTTAGAAGGCGCTATAAAATTCTAAGAACAAGTTTTGGCTCAAATTTGTTCTTAGGACACTAACGATGCTCGCACCCATCACACCCGGACGACAGGGAAACGTCAGGCACAACCTTTCAGGAGCCCTCGCCTATGATTCGTTTAGACCCGCCAATATGGATTCATTCTTTCCAATCAATTTATCCGCTGATTCCATGCGGCTTGTCTCCGATTGCCGCGCCATACTCGGCGAGGTTGAGGGCATGTCTCGCTTTGTTCCGAACATCGACATGTACCTTTCTATGTACGTGCGCAAGGAAGCGCTCTTGTCCTCTCAAATCGAGGGTACGCAATGTACGTTCGATGATGTTCTTGACCCGTCAAACGAATCCAATGCGAGCCGGGACCTAACCGACGTCGTCAACTACACTCGAGCGGTGCAGCAGGCGACCAAGCTCATGGAGGAACTGCCACTCTGTATGAGGCTGCTCAAATCCGTCCATGCCACATTGCTTGGAAATGGCAGAGGCTCCGACAAGACGCCGGGCCAGTTCAGGACGACTCAGAACTGGGTCGGACCAAACGGCTGCACGCTCAATGAGGCCCCGTATGTCCCTCCCAACACGGAGGATATGAAGGAGGCACTTGGCGACCTCGAGCTTTTCATCAACGAGCGTGACGACATCGATCCGGTCATCAAGGCCGCTTTGGTGCACTACCAGTTTGAAACCACACACCCGTTCCTCGACGGCAACGGACGCCTCGGGCGTCTGCTCATCCTCCTTTCGCTCATACATGATGGGGCGCTCACCAAGCCGGTCATCTATCCCTCGTATGAACTCAAACGACACAGGAGCGAATACTACGATTGGCTTATGCGCGTAAGGCAGAGAGGCGATTTTGAGGGATGGGTTTCGTTTTTCAGTACCTGCTTGCTTGCAAGCGCACGCGAGGCACGGGATTCGATGCGGAAGCTTGTCGACCTCCATTCGGAAACCGAAAGGCTGATTCGCGAAAAGGCGGGAAGGGCTACGACGAACGCCCTTATGCTACTCGACCTTCTCGAGGGCAATCCGATCGTCGACACCGCCTTTGTGTCTGAACGAATGCAGATTAGCAGATCGAGCGCAAACAACCTTATATCCCAATTTACCGATTGGGGCATTCTTGTCCAACGCGATACGAGCAGGAAACGATACCGCACGTTTTCATATGAGCCATATCTCGCCATCCTCCGAACCGGCGACGAGCCGCTCTACCTGCGCGGCCGCGACGAGAACGGCGCACCGCAACCCGTGTGGGGCGCCATCGTGGACACCTATCGCAACCAGACCACCGGCCAGGTGCTCTCCTGCGCCAAATTCCTCTACCTGATGCCCGGCGACGGCCGCGGCGACGTGCGCCGACAGTACGTGGTCTGGGGCAAGCCCGTGGACCCCAGGCGCATGGACCAATACCGTGACGCCCCGTTCACGCCGGCCCAGCTCAAAGCCACCTACCCCGACTGCCTCACATTCCCCAGCGCCGAAGCGTTCCACACACACATCTGGAGCGCAATGGGCCTGAGCGAGGCCGCCTGTCGACTGCTGCACAAGATCCAGTCCGCCGACGCGCCCTCCCGGCTCGACGACATCTTCAAACAAGGCGTGCTCGGCGTGCCCGAAGCCCTGGACCTGGCCCGCACCACGGTCGAGGACTACGAACGTTACGACGAGAACTTCCACGCCATGGACGAGAAGACCCGCCGCATGGACACGCTGCGCGGCATCCAACAGGCCTACGGCGAATACGCCGCCGCACGCGGCAAGGCCCGCGCCTTCGAACCGGTCAAGCCGGCCGTCGACGGCACGGTACCGGCCGTGCTGCGCGACTGGGCATTGGCCCGCATGCGCGGCGAAGTCGCCGTCCAACTGCCCGCCGACCGCGCCGAACAACAGAACAGCGAGGCGGAAGCCAAGCTGCTGCGCCGCCGAACCGAAGACCTGCGCACCCGTCTCGACATGATCCGCGGCCAGATGCAGGGTCTGGA
>USDH01000220.1 GCA_900553415.1 uncultured Collinsella sp.
CCTCCTGCACTTTTGAGCGTAAATCGATGGTTCTCAAGAAGTCTAGCAAGAAACGAGAAAACACGCACACGCAATCGCGTCGTCGATTAGATAAATCAAGACAGCAGACGCCACATACGTTCAGCGCGCAAAAAACACCCGCCTTGGTAATCCAAAGCGGGGGTTCGGCAACGACGTATCGATGCGGCTAGCAGACCTGGCGAACCTCGATGTGCTTCTTATATTCGTCCACCTTGGCGAAGTCGCCCAGACCGGGGCACTCGACCACGTTAGCGCCGGTGGCCATCGAGAGACGCAGGGCGTCCTCGACGCGCTCCGGGGCGTCGTGCCACACGGACAGGAAGGCGGCCAGCGAAGAGTCACCGGCGCAAACGGTCGACAGCAGCTTAACCTCAAAAGTACGGTTGGCAAACCAGATGTGCTCGCCGTTGGAGAAGTACGCACCGGCGCCGCCGAGCGTCAGCAGCACGTTCTTAGCGCCCTTGGCATGCAGCTCGGCCATCGCGCCCTTGACGGACTCGTCGTCGCCACCGCTCACCTTGATGCCAAAGATGTCGAGCAACTCGTCGTCATTGGGCTTGATCAGCAACGGCTCCATGGCAATGAGGTCTGCCAGCTGATGGCTCGAGATATCGAGCACGAACTCGGCCCCCTTGGCCTTGACGCGGCGCAGGACCTCGGTCAGGAAGCCCTCGGAAGTGTTGGGAGGCAGCGAGCCGCTGATGACCAGGCAGGTCATGTCATCGAGCGAATCGATGAGCTCAAACATCTCCCGCTCGTTGGCCTCGTTGATGGCGGCACCGGCGTTGACCATGTTGTACTCGGTGTCGGGGCCGGCGTTGAGGAACACGTTGACGCGCGTGATGCCGTCGGTCCACACGGGCTTGACGGGCACGCCCAGGGCCTCGGCGCCCTTGACGATAAACTCGCCCGAGAAGCCGGCGAAGAAGCCCAGGATCGTGGTGTCGACACCGTAGTGATCGAGAGTGAACGAGACGTTAAGACCCTTGCCGTTGGGCGTATAGACCGCGTTGCGGGTACGCGTGACGGTGTTGGCAGCAAGACCGTCGCAGGCGATGTTGTAGTCAATGGCGGGATTTGCAGTGAGCGTGTAAATCATGAATGTTCCTTTCACGAAGCAACGTGTTGATGAAAGTATATTCCACGCATCGACAAAAGGCTACAACAACTCGGTGAACGGTGTGGAAGCGATGAAGTACGGCAGGACACCTCTCCCCCCATGGCGGAACAAAAAAGGCGCCCCGGCCGAAACCGGGGCGCCGCATGCGCACGAATATGTCGCGTTTCGATTACTGACGATCGAGCTTGCGGACAGCAACGCGCTTGCTGTACTCGTCAACGTGACCGAAGTCGCCGATGCCGACGGACTCGGCAACGTTGGCGCCGGTGGCCATAGCGAGCTTCATGGCCTCCTCGACGTTGTCGCGATCCCTGTACCACTTGTGCAGGAACGCAGCGAGAGTGCAGTCGCCGGCGCAGACGGAAGAAACCAGCTTGATGTTGAACTCGCGCTTGGCGTACCAGATGTCCTCGCCGTTGGAGAAGTAAGCGTCGCCACGGCTACCACGGGTGAGCAGCACGTTCTGAACGCCAGCGTCGTGAGCCATCTTCATGGCAACGCGAACCTCGTCGTCGGTGTCGACCGGCACGCCGAATATGGCCTTCATCTCATGATGGTTCGGCTTGATGAGCAGCGGCTTCTTGTGAGCGAGCTCCTTGAGCTTGTCGGAGGACAGGTCCAGGACGACGTCGGCACCACGAGCCTGAGCGTGCTCCATGACCTGAGCCAGGAAGTCGGGCGTGGCTTTGGGAGGCACGGAGCCGGAGACGATCAGGCACTCAAGATCACCCGCGGTGTCCAGGATGTTGTAGAGCTCCTCCTGATGCTGCGGCGTAATAGGAGCGCCGGGGTTCAGGATGCCGTACTCGTGCTGGCCATCGTTGACGTAGGTGTTGATGCGCGTGATACCGTCGGTCCAGACCGGGCGGCACAGGCAGCCCAGGTTCATGACCTCCTCGACGATAAACTTGCCCGTGAAGCCAGCGAAGAAGCCGAGAGCGACGGTGTCGACGCCCATCTTCTTAAAGGCGAAGGACACGTCGAGGCCCTTGCCGTTAGCCGTGTAGCTGGCCGAGCCGGTGCGGACGTTCTCGTCGGGCTCGAGCGGAGAGCTCGAAACCGTCATGTCGACAGCCGGGTTAGCGGTTAGCGTGTAGAACATTTACAGTACCCCCTGTATATGTGAGGGCCGCGTGGCCGGCCCATTCCAACCACGCGGTTACCTCTGATACCAAATTAGCGAGCTGCGGACTCGAGCAGTGCCTTGACCTCGGCGGCGGTGTTGCAGGCGAGCGCCTTCTCGGCGAGCTCGTCGCACTCGGCCTTGGTCCACTGGCTGATGGTCTTGCGGGCGCGCAGGATCGACGGAGCGCTCATCGAGAACTCCTCCAGGCCCCAGCTGATCAGCAGCGGCTCGAGCAGCGGATCGGCAGCGGCCTCGCCGCACATACCGACCATGATGCCGGCCTTAACGCCGCTCTCGATGATGTTCTTGAGCGAGCGAAGCACGGCGGGATAGTAAACCTGGTACAGGTTGGAGATGGTGTCGTTACCACGGTCGGCGCACATGGTGTAGCCGATCAGGTCGTTGGTGCCGATGGAGAAGAAGTCGGCAACCTCGGCAAGACGGTCTGCGAGCAGCGAAGCGGCGGGCGTCTCGACCATGATGCCGACCTCGATGTTCTCGTTGAACTTGCGACCCTCTTCGGTCAGCTCGGCCTTGCACTGCTCGACGAGCTCCTTGACAGCCAAGACCTCCTCGACGCAGGTGACGAGCGGGATCATGATCTTGACGTCACCGAAGGCGCTAGCGCGCAGCAGAGCGCGGAGCTGGACCTTGTACTGATCGGGATTGGCCAGGCAGT
>USDH01000221.1 GCA_900553415.1 uncultured Collinsella sp.
ACTTGACCAATTGCTGACCAAATGCTTGACGGGTTGGTGTCTCCGCAGGTAAAAGGCGGCAAAAAATACTCCAACTTTTTTCGAGTGAAAATCGCGCGGTCGGCGACGGCGGGGCCATATGTGTCAAAAGCATCGTCTGCCGAGGAAATCAAGCCGCTCGCCGAATTGCACGAACGTAAAAAACGCCAATTATGGAGACGGTCTCGAACACGTCGACGAAACGATGCGGTAACATCTCCCTGCAAACACTGTAGTTAGCTAAAGGGGGAGTTCGCGTGTCTGCAACCATCAAACCCTTCACCGACGAGTTCGAAGAGTATGGTCGCGATGAGTCTCGCGCATCGGGCGAAGCATCGAGCATCTCGTTTCCGACAACGGAAGACGAGGTCCGTGCCATTTTGGAAAAGCTCCATGCCGAGCGTGTCCCGGTAACGGTTCAGGGCGCCCGAACCGGCCTTGCCGCCGGTGCCGTGCCCCACGGCGGGCATATCCTCAATACTTCCCGTATGAATCGCTACTTGGGCCTTCGCCGCGATGAACAAGGCCAATTTCTGCTGCGCGTGGAGCCGGGCGTTGTGCTCTCGGAGCTGCGCAAGCAGCTGAGCAAGAAGGTGCTGCCGACTGCTGGTTGGGACCAGGTATCGCTTGAGGCCTACGAGGAGTTCCAAGAGGCCCCCGAGCAGTTCTTTCCCACCGATCCCACCGAGACGTCTGCCTGTCTGGGCGGCATGGCGGCATGCAACGCTTCCGGCGCCCGTAGCTACGCTTACGGCCCCATGCGCCCTCACGTCACGGGCCTTCATGTCGTGCTGACCGATGGCGACCTGCTCGAGCTTCAGCGCGGCGAGGCTTTTGCCCAGGGCCGCCACCTGTCGCTCGTGACGGCAGCGGGCCGTACGCTCGAGCTCGATCTTCCCGGCTATACCATGCCCAAGACAAAAAATGCCTCAGGCTATTTCGTTGCGGACGAAATGGACGCCATCGACCTCTTTATCGGCGCGTGCGGCACGCTCGGCGTTATCACCGAGCTCGAGATTGCCCTGCAGGCGGCGCCTGCGGTCGTTTGGGGTGTGAGCTGCTTTTTCGATAGCGAAGACAAGGCCGTGTCCTTTACCGATTCCGTGCGCCCTGTCCTGTCCCATGCGGCTGCCATCGAGTACTTCGATGCTGGCGCCCTGGATATTCTACGTCGCCAGCGCGAGCAGTCGACGGCGTTTGCCTCGCTGCCGGCGCTTGACGACGAGGCAAAGGTCTGTGTCTACGTGGAGCTCGACTGCGATGACGAGGCCCAGGCGACCGAGGAACTGTACCACCTGGGATGGGTGCTCGAGTTTGCGGGCGGCAGCGACGATGCGACATGGGTCGCCCGCACCGAAGTCGATCGCGAGTGCCAGCGGTTCTTCCGCCACGCGGTGCCCGAGAGCGTCAACATGCTCATCGACGAGCGTCGCCGCACCGACCCCACCATTACCAAGCTGGGATCGGATATGTCGGTGCCCAATGCACGCCTTGCCGATGTCGTGGCCCTCTATCGCCGCACACTGGCCGAAAGCGGGCTTGAATCTGCTGCCTGGGGGCACATCGGTAACAACCATCTGCATGTGAACATCCTGCCGCGCGATGCGCAAGACTACCGTCGTGGTGGAGAGCTCTTTGCCCAGTGGGCTTCCGAGGTCACGGCCATGGGCGGTGCCGTTTCTGCCGAGCACGGCGTCGGCAAGATCAAGGCGGGCTTCTTGGAGACGATGTACGGCCACGAGGCCATGGTCGAGTCGGCGCAGCTCAAGCTCCAGCTCGATCCTGCCGGCCAGCTGGGTCGCGGCAACCTGTTTTCGGAGAAGCTCTTGGATGAGCTCGTCCAGAAAGGGGGCGCGTGAAGATGAGCGATTTCCATATGGTGGTGTGCGTCAAGGCCGTGCCGGGCAGCACCGAGGTCAAGATGGACCCCAAGACCAATACCATCGTACGCGATGGCAAGCAGGCGGTCATTAATCCCTTTGATGCGAGCGCTTTGGAATGCGCGCTGGCGCTGAAAGACGACTTTATCGGCTTTGGCATGGACGTGCGCGTAACGGTGGTGTCGATGGGCATCCCCGCGACCGAATCGCTGCTGTGCGACTGCATCGCCCGCGGTGCCGACGACGCGCTGCTGCTGACCGACCGAGCCTTTGCGGGCGCCGATACCCTAGCCACCACCTATGCCCTCAAATGCGGCATCGAGGCACTCGATGAGGACTTTGACCTGCTCATCTGCGGCAAGATGGCAGTGGACGGCGATACGGCCCAGATCGGCCCCGAGCTGGCCGGCGCCTTTGGGGTCCCCTGCGTGACCGACGTGAGCTGCGTGCAAAGCGCGGGCTTTACGACGTGTGGCTCGCTGGCGCTCGTTCACGGATGCGATGCCGGCGAGGAGACGGTGTGTCTGGAGATGCCGTGCGCGATGACGACTGCCAAGGAGATTGGCCAGTTGCGTATGCCGAGTATTGCCGGTATTCGCGCGGCGGAGGAGGCGGACGTGCGCGAGGTCAGTGCCGCCGACGTGAACGCCGACCCCGCGCGTTGCGGTCTTGCCGGGTCGCCGACACAGGTCGTACGATCGTTTGTGCCCGACCGTGACCAAACGTGCAAGGCCGTTGAGGGGACGGCGTCCGAGCAGGCGGTAGAACTTGCCAAGATTATCGAGGGGATGGCATAGATGGGCGGACTGATTATCGATAGCGAAGCCTGTATCGGCTGCGGTCGCTGCGTTCGCGCCTGTGCCTCGGGCGGCATCGTAGTGGAAGGCGAGCGACCCAACCGATGCGCCCACGTAACCGACGGCTGCATCCTATGCGGTGGGTGCGTCGACGCCTGCCCTGTCAACGCTATCTCGATCGAGCGTGATGAGGCCGCTGGTGCGGTGGGCCTTGATGCATATCGAGACATTTGGGTATTCGTGCAGA
>USDH01000222.1 GCA_900553415.1 uncultured Collinsella sp.
GGGTTTTGTTTATCGTGGCTGCTTTGCGGTGTCTCTTAGTACATGCCGCCCATGCCGCCCATGCCGGCGGGAGCCGCGGGTGCGGGGGCAGGATTGGGCGCGAAGGTAGTAACGGGAGCAGACTCGCCGATCTCATCCAAAATTGCAGCAGCCGCGGCCCACATGCCCTCATGGCCGGAGTAATCGGCCATGGGCACGTCCTCCTCGGCGGCAGCGTCGACAGACTCGTCGACTACGACGGGCTGGAACGCAGAAGCTGGGGCATCTGCCGGAGCGGCCACCGCATACGGCATGTCGTTTGAGATCACAGGCTCGTCAAGGTCATCGAGGTCGACAGCCACGGCGGAGGAGTCGCTGATGATGGGCATGTTGGCGATGTTGGTGTTGTACGGCACCGCCCCAGCTGCCTGTTGCTGGGCAGGAGCGCCCCACAGCGAGCTTTCGGCAGCACGACGGGCAGCAATGGTCTCCTCGTCGTCGGCAGCCAGGGGCTCGTTGGCATAGGGGTCAGGCATGGATGCCGGACTCACGGGAACGGCGGTGTTATACGTAACGGACTGAGCCGTTGCAGCGTTGTTGGCAGCGTTGTTGGCGGCGTTAGCCACAAGCGCCACGAAGGCGGCCGTACTGCCCGCAGGGGCGGCTTGAGAGCCCGAAACGGCACGCGCGGCGGCAGCGATGTCGTCGCGGTTATAGGAGCCGGTCTGCCCGCCGTAGGTGAGTTCGTCGATAGCGACCTGGTAGACGTCGCGTGAGCGCGTGGGATCGCAGCTGACCGGCGAATCGTCGTCGAGCATGCTATCGATCATGGACCAGGCGTCGTCCTCGCTCATGGCGTCTGCGGCGCGGGCGATGGTGGGGACGCCGTCGTCGGCATGACGGCGCTGGAAGGCACCGGTCAGACCGGAAAAGACCGATGAAGGCTGCTCGGCACCAAACGATGCGGAAGAAGCGGTCTGAGGGGCAGTATACTGCTGCGCCGGGATCGAGGCAGTCTTGAATTCGTTGTGGGTTCGGCCAAACTGAGCAGCACCGCCCATGGCGTCGGGCTCGAACAGGCGCTCGGCATGCTGAGCGCGATATTCAGAAATGCCCAGCGAAGCGGCATAGATTCCCACGCCGGCCACGGCACCCACGGCAAACGGCACGGCGCCCGCGACGACCGTCTCGTTCACCGACGAAAACGGCAGCGTGGCAGCATACATCACCACGGGAGCGGCAAGGCCGATTCCGCAGGAAAGTCCAGCAAGGACTGCTCGTTGTGTTGCATCAGAAGAAGCCATGAGCTCTCCCCATCTTCCAGCACCCAAATCGCATCATTCAGTTGGCTGCGCGAGAGAAGATGAAGCGGGGCCTGGGCCCCAAAGCAACGGTATATGGTTCGTTTCATCTGCGTTTTCCGTCGCGAAGCTTAAAAGCTATTATGCGAAACCACACCCCCGATTGCAAGCGGAGATGTCGGATTGAAACGAGAAAGCCGCTGGCTACCGGTCCCAAGTTCAAAAAAATGTTTTCGAAGGCGCCATGCAAAAGGGCCGGGGTATAAACCCCGGCCTCTCAAAAGAGCGATAAGCGGTTTTAACGTGCGGCGAGCGACTTAGAACGTCTGCTCGTAGTCGCTGTGTTTTTTGGCCGAACGCACCAGGAACTCCTGGTTGGTGTTGGTGCCCTTAAGACCCTTGATAAACGATGCGGCTGCGCGCTCGGTGTTGTTCATGCCGGCAAGAATGCGACGCAGACCAAAGACAAACGGACGCATCTGCTCGTCGACCAACAGGTCCTCGTTACGCGTACCGGAGGCAACGGGGTCGATAGCCGGGAAGATGCGGCGGTCGGCCAGGTCGCGGTCGAGCTTAAGCTCCATGTTGCCGGTGCCCTTGAACTCCTCAAAGATGACTTCGTCCATCTTGGAACCGGTGTCGATGAGGGCAGAGGCCAGGATGGTAAGCGAGCCACCGTTCTCGATATTGCGGGCTGCACCCAGGAAGCGCTTGGGCGGATATAGGGCCGCCGAATCGACGCCGCCCGAAAGGATGCGGCCCGAGGCGGGCGCGGCCAAGTTGTAGGCACGGGCAAGGCGCGTGATGGAATCGAGCACTACCACGACGTCGCCGCCCAGCTCCACGATGCGCTTGGCGCGCTCAATCACGAGCTCAGCCACGCGAGTGTGGTTGTCGGCGGGCATATCGAAGGTCGAGGCCACGACCTCGCCCTTAATGGAGCGCTGCATATCGGTGACCTCTTCGGGACGCTCGTCGACAAGCAGGCAGATGAGGTGCACCTCGGGGTTATTGATAGAGATGGACTGGCAGATCTTCTTGAGAATCGTGGTCTTGCCGGCCTTGGGCGGCGACACGATTAGGCCACGCTGGCCCTTACCAATCGGCGACACGATATCGATGGCGCGGCCGGTGATGGAATCCTTGCCGTGCTCCATGCGCAGCGGCTCGTTGGGATAGACCGGGGTAAGATCGCCGAACTTGGGGCGATTACGAGCCTGCTCGGGATCAAGACCGTTGACGGTCGTGATCTTGGCAAGGCCGGCGCGCTTGTCGCCGCCGCGCGAGGGACGAAGCGAGCCCTCGATCACGTCGCCCGTGCGCAGGCGTGCGGAGCGGATGAGGTAGGCGGGCACGAAGGCGTCGTCGCTGGACTTCATGTAGCCGTGGGCATGAATGATGCCGGAGCTATCCGGGCGAATCTGCAGGATGCCCTTGATGTCGCGGAAGCCCTCGGCCTTCGCGGCGGTGGTATAGATCTCTTCGACGAGCTCGGCCTTCTTCTTGCCGGTCGTCTCGATCTCGAACTCCTTAGCCTTCTCGCGCAGCTCAGCGACCTTCATGGCCGCGAGTTCCTCGCGCGAAAGCGTGGGCTCGGTGGGAGCGGCATTACGCTCCTTGTTGCGCTGTTTGCGATCGCGCTGGCGGTTGCGAC
>USDH01000223.1 GCA_900553415.1 uncultured Collinsella sp.
GCCGCCGGCGTGCAGGTGGGTACGCGCTTTCTGATCGCAGATGAGTGCACCGTATCGGAGCAGTACAAGGAGATGGTCCTGAAGGCCAACGACACCTCGACGCGTGCGACCGGCCGCTCGACGGGACACCCGGTGCGTGCCCTCAAGAGCCCCTTCACTAACGCCTACGCCAAGAGCGAGGCGGCGGGCGTAAGCGTCGAGGAGCTCGGGGCCATGGGCACGGGCGCCCTTCGCAAGGCCGCCAAGGACGGCAATTACGAAGAGGGCTCGTTTTTGTGTGGACAGATTGCCGGCATGGTCAACGAGCGCCAGAGTGCGTGCGAAATCGTTGACGACCTGGTCGATGGCGCCGAACACGTCCTGAAGGGTGCGTGCGCATGGGTAGCGTAGCGTTTCTGTTCGCCGGCCAGGGTGCCCAACACCCCGCGATGGGTGTCGACCTGATCGAAGCATCGCCTGCGGCCGCCGAGGTGTTCGCGATCGCCGACGAGGTGCGCCCGGGGACCAGCGAGCAGTGCCGGAGCGCCTCCAAGGAGGAGCTCTCGCAGACCGAGAACACGCAGCCGTGCGTGTTCGTTCACGACCTGGCAGCGGCTACCGCTCTGCGTGAGCGCGGCGTGGTGCCTGCCGCCTGTGCGGGATTCTCGCTGGGCGAGGTCGCCGCGCTCACCTTTGCGGGGGCATTCGATACGCGAGTGGGCTTTGAGCTCGTGTGCGAGCGCGCGGCGCTGATGGCCGCGGCTGCCGAGCGCCATCCGGGCGGCATGCGCGCCGTCATCAAGCTCGATGCGGTGCAAGTCGAGAACCTGGCAAAACAGGCCGGCGAGGACTGCTGGCCGGTCAACTACAACAGTTCGCAGCAGACGGTTGTGGCCGGAGCGTCCGAGGCGCTGCAGGAGCTCGACGTCCTAGTAAAAGAGGCTGGCGGCCGCGCTATGAAAGTCGCGGTGTCGGGCGCATTTCATAGCCCCTATATGGCCGAGGCGACTGAGGGGCTGGCGACGTATATCCAAGCCGGCCACGCGCCGTCTCCGCTGCTGATTCCGGTCATGGCAAACATGACGGCGGCGCCCTATCCGGCGGACCCGCGAGCGGCATCGGATGTCTTGGCCAATCAGGTGAGTCATGCCGTTCGCTGGGTCGACACGCTGCATACTCTGCAGGATCAGGGGATCGACACGTTTATTGAGGTCGGCCCTGGCAAAACGCTGTCGGGCCTGGTCAAGCGTACGCTGAGCGACGTTCGCGTGTATTCGTGCGAAACGGCCGAGCAGGTCGCAGCTATTGCCGACGAGCTCGCATAGTCCACGGGGCTGTAACCCGAAAGGAATGACATGGGCAACTTGAACAACGGCGCGCTCGAGCGCAACGACTCACGTCGCGTGGCGCTGGTCACGGGCGGCTCGCGCGGTATCGGCCGCGCCTGCGCTGTCGGTCTGGCGGAGGACGGCTTTGATATCGCCGTCGTCTATGCCGGCAGCGCCGATGCGGCGCGCGAGACGTGCGAAGCCTGCGAGGCGGCTGGCGCCGCGGCACGCGCATATCAATGCGACGTGGCCGATCCCGCTGCCGTCAACGCGTGCGTGGAAGCGGTCCTCAACGACTTTGGCTCCATTTGGGCGCTCGTCAACAACGCTGGCATCACCCGCGATGGCCTGCTCATGCGTATGGGCGACGATGCCTTCGACCGCGTGCTCGATGTCAATCTCAAGGGATCATTCAATATGACGCGCGCGCTCACCAAGACCTTTATGCGCCAGCGCGGCGGCTGCGTCGTCAACATGAGCTCGGTTGTGGGCCTGATGGGCAATGCCGGGCAAGCCAACTACGCTGCCTCCAAGGCGGGCGTGATCGGCCTGACCAAGGCGGTGGCGCGCGAGCTTGCGCCTCGTGGCGTACGAGCGAACGCGGTCGCTCCCGGGTTTGTCGAGACAGATATGACGGCAAAGCTCTCGGAGAAGGTTCGCGCGGCAACCGAGGAGCAGATTCCCCTAAAGCGCATGGCGCGCCCCGAGGAAGTGGCCGGCGTGGTGCGCTTTTTGGCGAGCGATGCGGCTGCCTACATTACGGGCGAGGTCGTACGCGTTGACGGCGGAATGGCGATGTAGAAACCAGGGCCGAATAACGGCTTGGATGAGGAGACCATGATGGAACAGAGAGTTGCAATCACCGGCATCGGTGCCGTATCGCCGCTCGGCAACACTGCGCTTGCCACCTGGGCGGCCATGTGCGCTGGCACGTGCGGCATCGGCTCGATTACGCACTTCGATACCAATGCATTTGCCGTCAAGGTGGCGGCCGAGGTCAAAGGTTTTGACGGCAACGAGTACTTTGGCAAGCATGACGCCAAACATCTCGACCCTTGCGTTCAGTTTGCGATGGCGGCTTCGGACGAGGCGATGCACGATGCGGGCTTTGATGTCGAAGGCGCCATCGATCGCGAGCGCCTGGGCGTCTACGTGGGCTCGGGCGTGGGCGGCATGCAGACGCTCGTCGACAACGTCCATACGATTGCCGACCGTGGGCCCCGCCGCGCATCGCCCTATATGATCGCGATGATGATTCCCAACATGGCTTCGGGCAACATCGCGATTCGCCATAAGGCAAAGGGCCCGACCCTACCCGTGGTGACCGCGTGCGCGACCTCGGCCCATGCCGTGGGCGAGGCGTTCCGCGCCATCAAGCATGGCTATGCCGATGCGATTCTCGCCGGCGGAGCCGAGGCCGCAATTATTCCCGATGCAGTTGCGGGCTTTACGTCCTGCCGTGCGTTGACCACCAACCCCGATCCCGCGACTGCCTGCCGCCCGTTCGATGCAGACCGCGACGGCTTTGTGATGGGCGAGGGCGCCTGCGTGCTCGTGCTCGAGGGTATGGAGCACGCACAGGCCCGCGGTGCGCACATTTACGCCGAGGTCGTGGGCTACGGCAACA
>USDH01000224.1 GCA_900553415.1 uncultured Collinsella sp.
TGCGGGATCTGACAGGTGCCCTGCAGTTAGCCTGGTATAATATGCCTTATATGCGGGCTAATATTAAAAGCGGTCAGATGTATGTGTTCCGCGGAAAAGTGGTGAAAAAACGGGGCCGTCTGATGATGGAGCAGCCGGAAGTCTTTACGGAAGAAGCCTATGAAACAGTAGTAAATTCCATGCAGCCGGTGTATGGACAGACAAGAGGCTTAAGCAATAAAACCATTGTAAAAGCAGAAAAACAGGCTCTGGAAAACAGACAGATGAAGCGGGAATATATGCCTGCTTTTTTACGCAGAAAATATGAGTTGGCAGAGATCAATTATGCCTTAGAGCATATCCATTTTCCAAGAGACCAGAAAGAACTTTTATTTGCCAGAAAACGTCTTGTATTTGACGAGTTTTTCATGTTTTTAGTAGGAGTGCGCCGGTTAAAAGAGAGCAGGGAAGGAAAGAAAACAGAGTTTGTGATCCGGCCCGGTGAAGAGACAGGACGCTTAAAGGAGTCGCTGCCTTATGCACTGACCTCTGCCCAGGAACGTACCTTGCAGGAAGTATTTTCAGACCTGCAAAAAGGCTGTGTGATGAACCGCTTAGTCCAGGGTGATGTAGGTTCCGGTAAGACGGTTATTGCCATCCTGGCACTTCTTGCAGCAGCGGAAAATGGCTACCAGGGCGCTTTGATGGTGCCTACGGAGGTGCTGGCAAGACAGCATTTCGAGTCCATCACGAAAATGTTTGAAACCAGCGGCATTGATAAAAAAGTTGTCCTTATCACCGGTTCCATGACAGCCAAAGAAAAACGGATCGCCTATGAAAAAACTGCCTCCCATGAGGCAGATATTATTATCGGCACCCATGCGCTGATCCAGGAAAAGGTGATCTATGATAAACTGGCTCTGGTGATCACCGATGAGCAGCACCGGTTTGGCGTCGGCCAACGCAACGCCCTGCGCGCGAAGGGCCCCGGTGCCGATCTGCTCGTTATGACGGCAACGCCCATTCCGCGTACGCTGGCGCTTTCGGTCTACGGCGATCTGGACACGAGTATCATCCGCCATCGGCCTGTTCCAGGTGCTGGTGTGACGACGCGTGTTCTCACCGAGTCGAGCCGCGACCTCGCCTATGGCGCCATCCGCGAGGCGCATGAAAAGGGTCAGCAGGCCTACGTGATTTGTCCGCTCGTGGAGCCGAGCGACTCGGCCGATGAGCTGGAAGACGTGCCCGGCATCGCCCGCGACGATGAGGGTCGCGTGACGGTTCCCGTGCCGCTGCACGATACGGCGACCGAGCTCGATCGCCTGCGTCTGGCGTTGCCGGGGCTTGCCATCGAGCGCCTTCACGGCCGCATGCCAGCGGGGGAGAAGGATCGCGTGATCGACGCCTTCAAGCGTGGCGAGATCGATGTGCTCGTCTCGACTACGGTGGTCGAGGTGGGCGTCGACGTGCCTAACGCCACCGTCATGGTCATCGAGAACGGCGAGCGCTTTGGTTTGGCTGCCCTGCACCAGCTGCGCGGTCGTGTGGGCCGCGGCGGCGTGTCGGGCACGTGCCTGGTCATGACGCACTCCAAGGGCAACGGCGGCGCGTCGGCGGCGCAAGACCGTCTCCAGTCGCTCGAGAAGACCTCGGACGGCTTTACGCTCGCCCAGATGGACCTGCGTCTGCGCCACGAGGGCGAAATCCTGGGTTACCGCCAGCATGGCGGCGTGACCTTGCGCTTTGTTGACCTCGATGCCGACGAGGAATTGATCGAGTGGGCCCATTTGGACGCGGTCGAGCTCTTGCGGTATGCTTGCAACCTTGACTCCGTGGCGACGCGCCCCCTGCGCGATGCGGTCGCCATGCGATATCGACACATTTTTAAGGAGGTCAGCGGAGGATGAGAATCATCGGCGGCGAATGGCGCGGTCGTAAGATCGAGGAGCCCCGTGGTCGCGATGTCACCCGCCCCACGACTGATCGCGTGCGCGAGGCGTGCGCATCTATGGTCATGTCGGCATTCGATTTCGATTTGGACGAGGTTCGTGTGCTGGACGCCTTTGGTGGCTCCGGTGCCTTAGGGTTAGAGATGCTCTCTCGTGGGGCCCGTTCGCTCACGACGTTTGAGATCGATCGCAACGCCGCGCGGCTCATTACCAAGAATATTGAGTCGCTCTGCCGTGACCGTGCGCGTTGGCGCGTGGTCACGGGCGACATGCTGGCGAGTGCCTCGCGCGGTCGTGTACCGGGCGGCCCCTTTGATCTGGTTCTGCTCGACCCGCCCTATGCTTTTGGCGCCGAGCCGGTCGAGGAACTGCTGCAGAATCTGGCCCAGCAGGGTCTGCTTGCACCTTGCGCTTATGCCCTGTTTGAGCATGCCGCCGCCGATGCGGGCGCGCATCCGGCAGACTTTGAGACTGTACGTGAGAAGCGCTACGGCATTACCTCGGTCGACCTGCTTCGTTGGGTCGGCGATGACGACGGTGAGGGCGATAGTGCCGGCACCGATGCTGACAACAACGATGCCACGACGTTTCAGGAGGATGCTCATGAATGACACCATCAACCGCGTGATCGTCCCGGGCACCTTCGATCCCATCACGTTTGGCCATATCGATGTGATCCGCCGCGCCCGTCGCATCTTTCCCAGCGTGATCGTCGCTGTTGCCGAGTCGCAGGGTAAAAACGGTGTGGGCACCACGTTTATGCTGGATGAGCGCGTGGCGCTGGCTCGCGAGGCGCTCGGTGATATCGACGGCGTCGAGGTCCTGCCCTTTACCGGCCTCTTGGTCGACTTCGCTCGCGAGCAGGGGGCGGGGGCCGTGGTCAAGGGCCTGCGCGCCATGACCGACTTTGAGTATGAGCTGCAGCAGGCCGACCTCAACTATCGCTTGGATAACGAGCTGGAGTCCATTTTTGTCATGAGTGC
>USDH01000225.1 GCA_900553415.1 uncultured Collinsella sp.
TCGCCCGAGAGCATCGTCAGACGCGTGTCGTCCGCACCAAAGGTCGTGCCATCGACAAACGTCAGCGAAAGACCGCTCAGCTCCTCATCGGCATCGGCCTGGACCTCCCAGGTGATACGAGTCTCGGTGCCACCGACCACGTCGCTACCCGAACCGGTATTGGGTCGGGCGGTGATCTTTGCGGTCTCAAGCGCCTGAGCGGTCGAGGGCACGCAGGCCCCCGCGCATACCAGGGCGAGCGCCACAGCCAGGGCACAGGCCAGCTTTTGGAGCATCAAGGGCAGTGGATGGCTCTTGCCCATGGCTCCTTGGTTCAATCGAGACAAGGTGGCTCCTAACGTTTAAGTTGCCGACATAACGGGGCGGGATGACGCCCATTCAAGAAACGCAAAGGCCCTCTCCGCCAAAACGGAAAGGGCCCGCTTGCAATCAAGTGACTATTCTACTTGATGCTGTACTTAGCCATGAGGGCGTCAACGGTACCGTCGTCGGTCAGGTCCTTGATAGCCTGGTTGATGTCGTCCTTGAGCTTGGTATTGCCCTGGTTGATGGCGATGGCGTACTCCTCGCCGGTGCTGATCTGCTTGATGGTCTGGCAGGTGTTGAACTGCTCGGCGGTCAGCTGGCTGGCAACGGAGCGGTTGGTGACTACGGCGTCACCCTTATCGGACTGCAAGGCGCTGAAGCACTCGGTAGCATCCTTGTAGGGGACGATCTTGGCCTTCGGGAAGTTCTCCTGGGCAAAGGCCTCGGCGGTCGAGCCAGACTGGACGATGATGGTAGCGTCGGCGTTGTTGAGCTTCTCGCTGAAGTTATCGGCCGTAATGTCGGTGTTATCGACCTTGGTCACGATAGCCTGATCGTCCATGTAGTAAGAGTCGGAGAACGCGACTTCCTTCTCACGCTCGGGCGTGTCAGTGATAGCCGCGATGGCGGCATCGTACTTGGCGCCCGAAGCAACGCCAGGGACGAGCGTGTCGAAGTCGTTGTTGACGTACTCGACATCCAGACCCAGCTTGTCACCGATAGCCTTGATGAGCTCAAGGTCAAAGCCCTGGTAATCGCCGTTGTCATCCTTGTACTCAAACGGCGCGTACTCGGCAGAGGTGCCGACGGTGAGTGTACCGTCCTTGACGAGTGCATACTCCTTGGAGCCGTCGACCTTCTCGACCTTCACGTCATCAGAGCTGCTGGAACCGGCATCGGAACCAGAGGTGGCGTTGGACGAGCCGCAGCCCGTCAGTGCGAGGGCGAGCGCCATGGCGCCCGTGGCGGCAAATGCGCCAAGCTTCTTGAGCTTCATAATCAGTCTCCTTCCGGTGACCTCGTTTGATTCAGAGGTCTGCAAAAACTGTTGGCTATTATGCACCCGGAATTACGAATCTGCAATGAGAAAACTGATTGAAACAAACCCATAACGTGAATGGAATACTCTACTTTGTGACAGTCATTACTGCTGCAACGACCTTAATAGTTTGATTTCAGCTGCATAACCTGCAAGTTCGTTCGGTGTCTCCAAAATGAACGGCAGTGCACGCAAACGGCTATTCGATACAATATTCTGCATAACCTGCATACCGGCGCCAAACTCCTCGCTGCCAAGGTATCCCTTGCCGATGCACTCGTGACGATCTTTATGGGCGCCACAGGGATTCTTTGAATCGTTGATGTGTACGGCATGCAGGCGATCGATGCCCACCACGCGGTCGAACTCGTCGAGTACGCCGTCCAGATCATGAATGATGTCGTAGCCGGCATCGCTCACATGACAGGTGTCCAAACAAACGCCCAGCTTATCGGACAGCTCTGGGCACTTGGCGGCAACGCCCTCGATAATGCACGCCAGCTCTTCAAAGCTACGGCCCACCTCGGTGCCCTTGCCCGCCATGGTCTCGAGCAACACCGTCGTCTGCTGTCCCTCAAACATCACCTGGCACAGCGTGTCGACAATCATCTGAATGCCGGCGTCTGCCCCCTGTCCCACATGCGCACCGGGATGGAAGTTGTAGTAATTGCCGGGCAGCGCTTCCAGACGCTGCAAGTCCTCGGCCATTGCCTCCAAGGCAAACTCGCGCGCCCGCTCTTTAGCCGAACAGGGGTTATAGGTATACGGGGCATGAGCCACGAGCGGACCGAAGTCGTTTTGCGCCATAAGCTCGCGCAGAGCCGCCACGTCATCCATATCAAGGTCTTTTGCCTTGCCACCACGCGGGTTGCGCGTGAAGAATGCAAAGGTATTGGCGCCAATGGATAGCGCCGTCTCCCCCATCGCCCGATAGCCCTTCGTCGTCGAAAGATGGCACCCAATCGTCAGCATCTTCAGCTCCCCCTCATCAGTTGCGGTGAAATACGGTCTATTGGTGCCTTATTTTGGCGCAAACAGACCGTATTCCACCGCAAGATATAAAAGGGGCATCAGGGGCAAGGTCCGCCGAGCCCCCTTGAGCACCAGCACCGCAGCCTAGAGCGTCAAGCGAATCGCATCAATGATCTGCGCACAGCGCTGTGTGGCGGCAAGGGGCATGACGGGACTCTCGAGTTTCCCCGCCCGGATGAGCTGGGTCACATGATGAATTTCGCCGTAGAAATCATCGACCTCAAACGGGGCATTTATTTCGAGCATTCGTCCGTCGGAGTACTTCACATGGGCGAGCTCGGGGCGATGGAGGCGCTCGATTTCCAACGAGCCCCGCTCGCAGGCAATCGTTAAACGGCTTTCACATGCTGCTTTGCCGTCGCACACCATATGAATGGGTATACCGCCGACACTCATATGGATCTCATCGGCCCAATCCACGCGGCCACCCGATACGTCACGCCAGCGAACTTCACGGGACGAAACCTCGCACGCGCCCGCGAGCAAATCCTCAAACCAACCGACCGCATAACAGCCCATGTCATATAGAC
>USDH01000226.1 GCA_900553415.1 uncultured Collinsella sp.
CGTCCTTCCACATTATCCCCGCCACGCAGGTCTGGCACTGCTTTGGCTGCGGCGAAGGCGGCGATGTCTTTACCTATATTATGAAGCGCGAGAACCTGAGCTTTCCCGAGTCAATCCGTTATTTGGCCGATCGCGCAGGTATTGAGCTGCACGACACCGGAGATCGCCGCGAGCGCGGTACCAAACGTGCCCGCATCTACGATCTGTGCGCCGAGACTGCTCAGTTCTACCACACCATGCTTATGCGTGGTAAGGACGGCCGTCCGCGTGAGTACTTTGCCAGCCGCGGCATGGGTGGTGACGTCTGCCGCCGCTACTGCCTGGGCTTTGCGCCGGGCCGCAACGCGCTGGTGTCGCACCTGTCTCAGGCGGGTTTTACTCCGCAGGAGATGATCGATGCCAACGTTGCCGTGAGCCGCGGGCGCGGGCAGCTTGCCGACCGCTTCTACGACCGCGTGATGTTTCCCATCTTTGATGAGCAGGGTCACAACATTGCCTTTGGCGGTCGCATCATGGGTGACGGCCAACCCAAGTACCTCAACACCGCCGAGACGAGCGTGTTTCATAAAAAGCGAAACCTCTACGGCTTTAATTGGGCCAAGGAGTTTATCGTCGCGCAGGATACCGCCATTGTGGTGGAGGGCTATACCGACTGCATCGCCTGCTGGGAGGCGGGGATTAAAAACGTCGTCGCCACGCTGGGCACCGCGCTCACGGAGCATCACGTCAAGACGCTCACCCGCTTTGCCAAGCGCATCGTGTATATGTTTGACGGCGATGCCGCGGGCCAGAAGGCCGCCCGTCGCGCGATTCAGTTTATCGAGCAGGATTCGATGGACCTGCGCTGCGTGGTGCTGCCCGACGGTAACGATCCCATGGAGTTCATCACGGCGCACGGCGGCCAGGAGCTGCAGGAGCGCATCGACGCGGCCGAGCCGCTTATGGATTTTGTCTACCGTTCGCTGCAGGAGTCGAGCGACATCACCACGCCGGGCGGTCGCGCCAAGGCGCTGGAGGATGCGCTCACGCTCATCTATCCGCTTCGTGACAGCTATATGATCGATACGTACTTTATCCAGATTGCCGATCTGCTGGGTTTGGATCTGGAGACCGTGCGTGCGAGCTCGGGCCGTGTGTTTCGCGATGTCGCCAAGCGCGAAGATGCGGAACGACGTCGCGAGCAAAACTATGAACGCCAGCGGGCGCAAGCCGAGCGGTCCGGTAGCGCGGGCGGTCGGGCGTCGGGTTCTCACGATGCCGGTCGCGGTACTTGGGCATCGGGCGCGACGCCGCCGGTGTCCGCGCCTGTCGAAGAAGAGCCGTACGACTACGTCCCGCTCGATGCCTACGGTGTCGCGCCCGCGGAGGTCGTCGACGACCTTCCGCCGATCGACGTGCCTGATGGTATGGGCGCTGTTCCTGTGGCTGATGGTTCGGGCGCACCGGCTGCGGCGGCGCCGATGGTTCTTACCGATCTTGAGCGCAAGTCCTTGGCAGGGGAGCGCGAGCTGCTGACCATGCTCACGAGCTACCCCGACCTGTTCCGCACGTATGCCGACCGCATCTGCTCCATCGAGTGGGTTGACCCACGTCACGAGTCCATCGCATGGGCCGTTCTGGCAACGCCGCCGGGAACCGATCCTGCAGCCTGCATGGATGCGGCGCGCTCGGTGTGTCCCGAGGCGGCAACGCTTGTGAGCGCCGGGCGCATCTCGGCGACGAGCAAGCACCCCACCGAGACGAACATCGTGTTTATGATCGATACGCTCGAGCTCTACACCATCAAGCGCCGCATGCGTGCCGCACAGGCCAAGCTGCGCCAGGACCGTTCGCTCGATGATGAGGCCCGTCGCGCGCTGACCGTTCAGGCCGCGCAGGATTCGCAGCGTCAACGCGAACTGCAAAAGTCGATCGGCGGTGTGGCGGACCCGTTCCGTTTGATCGGTCTGGAGGCCGCAGGCACAGAACAGGCCTAGATGTTGTGGTCAACCAGCGTATTCTCGCCTATATCCAGTCCTCTTTTTGGGTATAGACGTCAATGTGTGTGCTAAAGTATTGAGTCCTGTGGACTATGAAGGGAGAATCTGTGCCAAAAAAGACTGAGAGCACGGGTACTGGGCTGGAATCCTACGTTGCAAAGCTCATGGGCAACGGCTCAAACAGGACTTCGGTAACCGAGGACGAGATTCAGGTCGCCCTGAAGGATATCGATGTTTCTGACGAGCAGCTCACCGCGGTGTATTCCGCGCTGCGCAACAGCGGCATCCAGATTATCTCCGCGAGCGGTAACGACGACGCCCCCATGGACGTCGACGATGACGATAACGATACCGATACCGACGATTTCGATGACGACGACGAGCACGATTCCGGCTCGCTCGACGATCACGAGCTCAAGATGGCCCGTCAGGCCGACGCCGAGATGGGTTCTTCCAAGAGCAAGAAGAAGCGCACCGTGCGCACGTCCCGTTCACGCTCCCGCGTGCGTGGCATCGATGCCTCCACGGTGATGCTGACCGGCGATCCGGTTCGTATGTACCTCAAGGAGATCGGCAAGGTCGACCTGTTGACCGCCTCCGAAGAGGTCGATCTGGCCATGAAGATCGAGGCCGGTCTTGAGGCCACCGAGAAGCTCGAGGCTGCCGAGGCGGGCGAGCTCGAGCTCACGCGTGCCGAGATGCGTCGTCTTACGCGCATTGAGAACGTCGGCCTCGAAGCCAAGCAGGCGCTCATCAGCGCAAACCTGCGTCTGGTCGTCTCCATCGCCAAGCGCTATGTGGGCCGCGGCATGCTGTTCCTGGACCTGATCCAGGAGGGCAACCTCGGTCTGATTCGCGCCGTCGAGAAGTTCGACTACCAGAAGGGCTTTAAGTTCTCCACGTACGCCACGTGGTGGATCCG
>USDH01000227.1 GCA_900553415.1 uncultured Collinsella sp.
CATCGAGGCTTCGGGTATCGGCATCGCCTGCATCGCAGCCCAGCATTTTGGTGGCGTGCCGGTTGTCTTTGCCAAGAAGGCACAGTCCATCAACCTCGACGGCGAGCAGTATGCTACGACCATCTACTCCTTTACCAAGCAGAAGGAGTATCCGGTCATCGTGGGCAAGCGCTTCCTGTCCGAGGGCGACAAGGTCCTGATCATCGACGACTTCTTGGCCAACGGCTGCGCGCTCGAGGGCCTTATCAAGATCTGCGAGGCTGCGGGTGCCGAGGTGTCCGGTATTGGCATTGCGGTGGAGAAGGGCTTCCAGGGCGGTGGCGATAAGCTCCGCGAGCGTGGCTTCCGCGTTGAGAGCCTGGCCCGTATCGCCGATATGGACTGCGAGACCGGCGAGATCACCTTCGCCTAAGCGCGCAACACAAGCGATTGGTATGCGATGTGACAAAGGGACTTTCCCTTTGTCACATTTTTTATGAGGGGAGGTGTTGATATGGATGAGAACAAGATGGGATGGCGCGAGTATGCGCGCTATGCCGAGATGTCGGTCGAGGAGTTGGCGCGCGATTGCGAGGTACAGGTGTTTCGCGCGACGGGTCCGGGCGGACAAGGCGTGAACACGACGGACTCGGCGGTGCGCATGAAGCACGTGCCCACAGGGATTACCGTGACGGCGTGCGAGAGCCGCAGCCAGTTCCAAAATCGCGCGAGCTGCCTGCGCAAGCTGCACGCCGAGCTCGAGCGACGCGGACGTCCACCGCGTCGACGTGTAAAGACCAAGGTGCCCCAGCGCTCTCGTCAGCGCAGACTCAATGACAAGCACTTCAATGCCATTAAAAAGGCCAACCGACGCAAGCCGGGCAGCGACGAGTAGTCGTTTGTTCCACTGGCCTTGCTAGCGGGTAGGGTGCCAAACTTGGAGGGCGCTGCCGAGGACGTCGACCTCGATGCGCGAGGCGTCAACGGGCTCGCCGTCGGCCTGGATGGGGTAGTCGGGCTCCTCAAAAGTTAGCTCGGCATGGCGGCAGCGGCGCATGCGAACCGGTGGCAACTTGGTATGGTGGCCGTCCTTGGCCGAAAGGAACATAGGCAGGGCTACCGCGCGAGGGACGGGGCCGCAGGCGTAGCAGACGTCGAGCATGCCGTCGCAGGGGTCGGCATCGGGGCAGATGCGATAGCCCGAGCCATAGGTAGGACCAAGCTGAATCGCCATGATGATCGCCCTCACGCGCTCGGCGGGCGTGCCGTCAAAGCTGGCTGTCATGGGGTAGTTGCGATAGCGCAGGCCAAACTGCTCAAGTCCCGAGAGGGTGTAGAGTGGAGCACCCGTCAAGCCGGTCTTTTTGCGCAGCTCGGTGGTGCCCAGGCCGATGGCGGCATCGATGCCGACCGAAAGCGTCTGGTCGTAGTACTCAACGGTAGCCTCGCCGCTGCCGCTAGCAGGGCTCCATGAGCGAATGCGTCCGATGTCCTGACGCTGCAGCTCGCAGGTGAGCAGCGCGCCAAAATCCTTGCCGGAGAAATCGTCGATACCGAGGGTCTGGGCAAAATCGTTGCCGGAGCCCACGGGCAGGACGGCAAGGGCGGGCCGGACCGCTTCTTCCTGCGTCATGAGTCCATTGACGACCTCGTGGATCACGCCGTCGCCGCCAAGGGCGATAACGGTGCGGTAGCCCTGGGCCTGTGCGGCAAGTTCCTTGGCATGCCCCATGCGCTCGGTCAGCACCAGGTCAAACTGGGATGCGCGTGCAGTCATGTCCAAAAAGCGTTGCAGGCGCTCGGCAACTTCGCGCGCCGCACCCGACTGGGCGGCTGGGTTGGCGATGATGAGCGTGCGACCAAAATCAGTTGCGTGCATGGGGCGACTCCCGGCGTGTGACATGACAGTGCGGTCGCGCTCAGGTCGAATTGCCCCCGATTGTGGCTGCACGGCGAATACTAACGTCTACTCTATCAGGTCGTTGTGGCGCTCGATAGCATCCGCTACCGTACCGCCCTCATCCACAATAAGCGAACGGCGCTTGGGTGAGATGATGCGCTGGGCGGGGTACACGCCGCGGTGTCCGCCGGCTAGGTAGCTGATAAAGGCCACGATGACAAAGAACCCGGCGGCTGTGCCGTGGAACAGATCGATGGCCATCATGCAGGTGGTGATGGGCACGTTGAGGCCGGCGCAGAACACGCCGAGCATGCCGAGAGCCGCCAGAAAACTGGGGTCAAGCCCGGTAAGGCAACCGATCCAGCCACCGAGCGCCGCACCGATGCCAAACAGGGGCGTGACCTCGCCGCCTTGGAAACCCGCGCCCAGGGTAAGCGCTGTGACGACCAACTTGATGACTGCGTCCGCCAGGGTGGTGTTGCCTGCAAATCCAGCGCCCGAAAGCCACGTGGAAAGGCCGGCGTAGTCCCAGGCGTCGAGGAGGGCATAGGCGACCAAAACCACGAGTGCGCCTATAAGTGCGCGAACGAGGTAATTGGTGATAAAGCGACCGTACAGGCTTTTGACGGTTCGAACCGACCAGGCAAAGAGGCGTGCCGTCAGGCCGAAGATAATGGCGCTGATAACAACGATGACAACCGTCCGTGGTGTCATGTTGGGAACGCTGGCGATGACATTCGCTTCGTACTCGGTACCCAGGGCGAGTGATGTAAAGTAGCCGGTAAACGAGGCGACCAGGCAGTAGATGCCCGCGGTGTAGTCGATCTTGCCGATAAAGCACATCTCCATGCCAAAGAAAGCTCCAGCAAGGGGCGAGCCGAATACGGCGCCAAAGGCCGACGAGATGCCGGCGAGCATGAGGTCGTGGTGGTCGTGCTTTTTGAGGTGGGCGAGGCTCGAGATGTTGCTGGCGATGGT
>USDH01000228.1 GCA_900553415.1 uncultured Collinsella sp.
CCTAAATTAGCTGCTTAGGCTGGGTCGATGTTCATGCTGGCGATGAGGTTGATGTTGGTGTCTAGGAGGTTCTCCAGCACGATGTCGCCCATGCGGATGGGGGCCTCGACGACCGTGCCGCGGATGAGGGTCATGGCTTGGGCGTGGTGTGCCAGCGGGATGGCTTCGGATGTACGCACGGGGAGCAGGGCTTCGTCGCCGCCGGAGACGGCCACGGTCGTCGTGAGCACGCGCATGGGGCAGGTGAGCTCCTGATGTGCGAACTTATCGCCGCGCGGGCAGTTGTTACCGGTTACGGAGCGCACTTCCACCACGGTGCCATTGGCGTCGCGCTCCACCTCTACGGTCAGAAGGCATTCGGATGGGCAGGTCGTACAGTTGAACTGCAGCGTTTCGGTCGCATTCGTGCTCATGAGCTATGCCTCCTCAATGGGATCGACGGACAAGACAATCTTGCTGGCACCCAGGTCGAGCGCCTGCTTGATGACCTTTGCCGGCAGTGGGAAGCTTTCCATTACACTCGGTTTAAACGGGCGGACCTTGCCTGCAAACAGCTCCACGCCGCCAGCAAGAATGCGCACGCGGGCGGCATCGACTGGTCGGCGCACACGGAAGTTGAGTTTGGTGAGCGCCACAGCCGTAATGCGTCCCGGCAGTGCGTATCCCGCAATGCCGGCAGGGGAGACGGTGAGCTCGCAGTCCGGAACGGCGCCCGCGCCGGTTCCCAGCGCGTACGCCGCCGCAGCTGCGCCAGCTCTCTCGGACTCGGTCGTTACGTTGTCAGCCAGGTCGTGCACGTGCAGCACGTTGCCGCAGGCAAAGATGCCCGGCACGCCCGTCTGCAGGCTCTGGTCCACCACGGCGCCGCGCGTGCGCGGGTCAAGCACTACGCCCGCGGCAACCGAAAGCTCGTTCTCGGGAATCAATCCCACCGAAAGCAGCAGCGTGTCGCACGGAACAATGCGCTCGGTCCCCGGAATGGGCGCCAGACGCTCGTCGACTTGGCTTACCTCGACGGCCTCCACTCGGTCGTGCCCGATCACTCGCGTGACCGTGGTAGACAGATGCAGCGGAATGCCAAAATCGTCCAGGCAGTTCTTGACATTGCGGCGCAGTCCGTTGGCATACGGCATGAGCTCGTACACGCCCTCGACGGAAATCCCCTCGAGCGTGCAGCGACGTGCCATGATGAGCCCGATGTCGCCCGAGCCCAAAATGACGGCGCGCGAGCCGGGTTTGAGGTTCTCGATATTGATGTATCGCTGCGCCAGGCCGGCCGTAAACACGCCGGCGGGACGACTGCCGGGGATCTTGATTTCGCTGCGGGTGCGCTCACGGCAACCCATGGCAAGGACGATCGCGCGCCCGGTGAGCTGCAGCATGCCGGCAGGGCTCATGAGCGTGACGGTGTGGACCGCGGTGTCTTCCGCAGGCTCGCCTGAATCAATCCCAATCACCATGCTGTTCAGGAACAGCGCAATGTCGGTTGCGCGCACCTGGTCGATAAAGCGCTGCGCGCACTCGGGACCGGTGAGCTCCTGTTTAAAGTGCGACAGGCCAAAGCCGGGGTGGATGCACTGGCGGAGGATGCCGCCCAGGTGCTGCTCGCGCTCCACGATGGCCACGCGTGCTCCGGCCTTATGCGCGGCCAGCGCTGCAGCCATGCCGGCGGGGCCTCCTCCGATGACGACCACGTCGAAGGCCTGCGTTGCTACCGACGCTATGGTTCCGGCCTCTGCGCGTTTGTTGCGCATATCAAACGTCGCCATTCTAGCGCACCCCCTTCAGTGGTCCCTCGACCAGCCAAGATCCAGCATCTTCCAACAGCACTTCGCTGGGGTCGCAGCCCAGCTCACGGGCAAGAATCGCCACCACACGGCTCTGGCAAAAGCCACTTTGGCACCGACCCATGCCGGCACGACAGCGGCGCTTGACGCCCTCGACCGAAACCGCGCCCGGGCGGCGCCGAATCGCGGCCACGATCTCGGCTTCGGGCACCGTCTCGCAGCGGCAGACAATCTGTCCCCACGCGGGATCGGACTTGATCAGCTCCTCCTTGCGCGCCAGCGGTGCGCGGTCAAAGTCGTCCGGCTCGCGGCGAATTGGGTTCCAGTCCGCCCGCTCGTGCAGCTCCACGCCCGCCTCACGCATCACAAGCTCCATGCGCTCGGCAATGGCCGGCGCGCTCGCCACGCCTGGCGACTGAATGCCCGCCGCCTGGAACAGGCCTGGCACCACGGCGGACTGCCCAATAAAGAAGTCGTTCGTTCCCTTTATGACCGGACGCCCGCCGGCAAACGCACGCACCACGCGGCGCGTCTCCAGGTCGGGCACCAGCTTGCGCGCGCCGTTCAGGAGCGCGTTTACATCGCTCGCATAGGTCTGCGTGTCGCCCGGCTCGCGCACGGCGGCCGTCGCGGTAATCACGGTGTTGCCGTGTACGGTACCCGTGACGATGACGCCCTTCGATATCGGCGTCGGCACCGGGTAGAGCGGCATGAGCGTGCGCGGTTCCTTGTCCAGCACCACGATGTTGCCCTGACGCCAGACCATCTGAAACTCCTCGGCGCCCGCCATATGCGAGATGTCGGCGGCGCCGTTGCCCGCGGCGTTGATCAGATAGCGGCAGCGCACGTCTCCGGCGGGCGTCGCCAGCGTAAAGCGCGCGTCGTCGCCCGAGCCCGCAACTTCAATCGCTTCCACCGGCGCGGACCGCATAAACGTCACCCCGTTGGCCACGGCGTTCTCCAGCGCGGCGATGGCGACCTCAAAGGGATCGACAAAGCCAGTCGAGGGGCACCATAGCGCGCATGTTGCGTCGGCGCTGGCACGCGGTTCCAGCTCGT
>USDH01000229.1 GCA_900553415.1 uncultured Collinsella sp.
ATGCGCTTTGGCGATGTCGCCATTACCGAGGCCGGCTTCGGCGCCGATCTGGGTGCCGAGAAGTTCCTCGACATCAAGTGCCGTATGACGGGCGTTCGTCCCAGCGCCGTCGTGGTCGTCGCGACCGCTCGTGCGCTGAAGTACAACGGTGGCGTCGCCAAGGCCGACCTCAACGAGGAGAACCTCGAGGCACTCAAGGCTGGCATGCCCAACCTGCTGCGTCATGTCGACAACATCCAGAACGTTTATGGTCTGCCCTGCGTAGTCGCCATCAACCGCTTCCCGACGGACACCGAGGCCGAGCTTGCGCTCATCGAGTCCGAGTGTCAGAAGCTCGGCGTCAACGTTAAGCTTTCCGAGGTCTGGGCCAAGGGCGGCGAGGGCGCGCTCGAGCTTGCCGATGAGGTCATGCGTCTGATTGAGCAGCCGAGCGAGCTTAAGTTTGCCTATGAGGACGGCGCTGATGTCGCTGATGCCCTGGAGGCTGTTGCCACCAAGGTCTACCGCGCCGACGGCGTTGACTTTACGCCGGCCGCCAAGCGCCAGCTCGCCGAGCTGCGCGAGAACGGCTTTGGTAACCTGCCGGTGTGCGTCGCCAAGACGCAGTACAGCTTTAGCGACAACGCCAAGGTCCTGGGCGCTCCCGAGAACTTCCGCATCACCGTGCGTGAGCTCAAGGTTTCTGCCGGCGCCCACTTTGTGGTCGCGCTGACCGGCAGTGTTCTGACCATGCCGGGTCTGCCCAAGGTGCCCGCGGCCGAAAACATCGACGTCGACAACGACGGCAACATCACCGGCCTGTTCTAAGCTCGCTGCTCATAGCCGCTTGCCCGCCCCGTCGCGCCTACCAAGGCCCGGCGGGGCTTTTTGATCCTTAGGCCCGCGCATGTCTTGTAGATACCGACGGGCTCTGCCCATCATAGGCTTTTGCGCGGGTAGAATGCATGGATAACTTGATGCTTACGGGCGACGGAAAGGTATCGTTGCATGGACCAGGACAAGACAACCGTGATGGGCGGCTACGGTTCAGCGCAGGCTGGCGATAGCGCCGATACGACCCGCGTTGTTCCCAACCCCGGTTATACCGACCCCGCCGCGACGCAGCCTTCTGCCGAGCCCACCCGGGTTATGGGCTATGGCGACACGGCGCAGGATTCTTACGCTGCATCTTCGCAAGGCCCCTATGGCAACGCAGCTCCGGACCCGTTTGATTACGCGCCGCAGGATTCTTATGCCGCCTCGACGCCGAATCCCTATGATGACCTGCCGCAAAATCCCATTCCGCAGCCTCAGCAGACGACGTATATGCCTCGCACGGCGCAGTCTCGCTACGAGTCGCGCGAGCCGTATCGCGAGTACCCCAAGTCGATTCCGCAATATGGCGAGGACGAGGAGAAGAAGCCGTCGCGTTCGTCGAGCGTGATCAAGAAGATTCTCATCGTGCTGGCGATCTTCTTTGCGCTGTCGGTTGTGTTTGCCATTGTGTCGGGCATGCTCAACAAGCGAGGGAGTTCAACGGCCGATACCGCTGCCGAGCAAACCGAGTCCGCCTCGTCTAGCACCGTCGATCTGAGCGATATCCCGGGGCAGTACTGGTCCAACGCCAAGAAGCTCCTCAAGTCGCGCGGCGCCAATCTTTCGAATGCCGTGGTCCTGACTGATGATGGCTCAACGCCCGTCATCGATGCCAACTGGGTCGTTACTTCTGCCTACTATAACGACAACGGCAACCTCGAAATTCAACTCACGCACAAGAATAGCTCGGGCAACTCGCCCGACGGCCAAAGCGGTACCGACAGCTCGAGTTCCAATACGCTGGAGGACTTGAGCAACAAGGCACAGGAGCTTGGGGATAAGGCCCAAGAGCTGGGCGACACGGCCCAGAACCTGGGCGACACCGCTCAGAACTTGGGCGGCATGGCGACGGATGCCTGGAACGCTCTGCAAAACGGCATCTCGGGCGCTCAGGGAAACTAGCTGTTAAGCGGGCTACAGCTGCTCGGCCGGACGCTCGGGCGAGCTGAAGCCCGAGTCAAATGTGACGACGCACGAGACGTTGGGCCGGCGCTCGTGCACGATGCGCGTGACGAGCTCCAGCAGCTCCTCGTCGGATATATTAAAGCCGTCGGGACGCACCAGGTCAAACGAAACGAACCCGTCGTGCTCGTGCAGGTCGTGGATGGAGAGCGCGGGGTCGATCTGCATGACGCCGCGCTTGACCCAGCCGCGCAGGTCGTCGCCGGTGGTGGCGATGGGGTCACAGTGCAGCGTGATGCCGATGCCCATCTGGCGTTCGATATCGTGCTCGATGGTGTCCAGGATCTCGTGATGTTCAAACGCATCGCCCTCGCCGGGCATCTCCACGTGGGCGCTGGCAAACTGACGACCGGGGCCGTAGTCGTGCACCATGAGGTCGTGTGTGCCCAAGACCTGGGGGTACGACATAATCCTGTCGCGGATTTCCTGGACGAGCTTGGGGTCGGGCGCTTGTCCTAACAGCGGGCTGATGGCGTCGCGCACCAGGCCCAGGCCGCTGATGCAGATGAAGATGCCCACACCCAGGCCTGCCCAGCCATCGAGGTCAAAGCCGGTCGTCTGCGAAATAAGCGCCGCCACCAAGACCGAGCCCGAGGTGATGACGTCGTTTTTGGAGTCCTGTGCTGTGGCGATGAGCGTCTCCGAGTCGATGCGGTCGCCCAACGTGCGGTTGAACGCGGCCATCCAGAGCTTAACGAGCATGGACAAGACGAGGGCGGCTAAGGAGAGCACCGAATATGCAGTGGGGGAAGGCTTGATGATCTTAG
>USDH01000230.1 GCA_900553415.1 uncultured Collinsella sp.
GTGCCTGTGGTATGTGGCACCGGTTGTCGCGAAAATACCGTGGCTGACGTATTTGCTCACTACGATGGCGCGTTTGTCGGCACGTGCTTAAAGCGCGACGGAAAGCTGGATGCCCCGGTTGATGTTGAGCGGGTAGTTCGTTTTATGGCTGCCGCTCGTACGGCGCGGGGGGAGTAGGCACCTATGGCGTTTTATCTGGGTATTGATATTGGGACAAGCGCCTCTAAAGGCGTTTTAATCGATGATCGATGCAACATCGTTTGCCAGGCCTCTTGCGGACACGAGACGGACAACCCACGTGATGGATGGTACCAGCATGATGCGGAGGCAGTTTGGTGGGGCGATTTTTGCCGCTTGTCGCGCGAGCTGGTGGTGCGATCGGGGGTTAACGCGGTGCAGATCGGATGCGTCGGCCTTTCCGCATTGGGTTGCGACTGCGTGCCGGTCGATACCGAGTGCAACGCGCTGGCGCCCGCGATTTTGTACGGAGTCGATGCACGTTCGAAGCCGCAGATTGACGAGCTTCTTTCCGAATATGGGTCAGATCGCGCACGCGAGCTTTTCGGACACGATCCCTGTTCGTCAGATATTGCTCCAAAGATCTTGTGGTTTAAGGAGAATATGCCCGAGGTGCACGAACGTGCTGCGAAGTTCCTGACGGCGTCATCGTTTCTGTGCGCAAAGTTGACGGGGCGTTTTACGGTGGACCGTTATTTGGCGGAGGATTTTCTTCCCCTATATGACCGCTACACTTGGAAGGTTGATGCTCGGGAATGTGCTCGTTTCTGCCGGCCTGACCAGATGGCGGAGGTAATGTCGGCTACCGATATTGCCGGGGTGATTACGCAGCGTGCGGCTGAGGCGACGGGGCTCGCGGCAGGGACACCTGTCTTAGTGGGAACGGGCGACTCTGGTGCCGAGGCCATTTCGACGGGTGTATTCCGTCCCGGCGATATGATGGTTCAGTTGGGGAGTACGGCGTATTTCATCTACCTAGCTGATCATATGATCGATGATGCCCGTCTGTGGCCAGGGACGTTTATCATTCCCGGAACTTACGGGATCTGCGCGGGGACCAATACGGCGGGTGCGCTCACATCGTGGCTGCGCCAAGAGCTGTATCGCGACGCCGTAGAGGCCGAGGGCCACGGTGGCCCCGATGCATATTCGGTTATGGCGCATGATGCCGCCGACGTGGCGCCGGGTGCCGATGGGCTCCTGTGTCTGCCGTACTTTGCGGGGGAGCGTACCCCGCTCAATGATCCCGAGGCGCGTGGCGTCTTCTTTGGCCTGACCGGAAGGCATACGCGAGCCCATATGGTTCGCGCCGCCTTGGAAGGCGTCGCGTATACCGTTGCATCCCATGTCGACATTATCGAGCGAGAGCATGGACTGCCAATTGGGCGCATTATGCTTGTCGGAGGTGGAACCAAGAATCCAGTTTGGATGCAAGCTATCGCCGACGTATGCGGGCGCGAGGTCTCGGTTGCCAAGGTTACGGTGGGCGCATGCTTCGGTGATGCCATCATGGCAGCTCTCGCAGGTGGCGCCTATGCATCATGGGATGAACTCGCCCGAGTCCTTGGCGTTGCGCAAACAATCGTGCCCGATATGGCTGCCCACGAGTTATATGCGTCGCGTCGTCATATCTTTGACGAATTGTATGCACGCAACCGTGATCTCATGCACGAATTGGTGTAATGCTGCCGAATTGTACTGCCTACCAATAGGGACTGCGTTGTGCGATTCGCATGTCCCTTGGCATTTTCGCCCACAGGGGTTAGCGAAGGTCAAATACAGAGCGCGCATTTGCTAAAACTGCCGTCTCAATGTGCTTCGCGTCGCAGTTTTTGAGCGAGGCGATGCGTCCTGAGGCTCTTGTGAGCGATCTGATGAGCGATTGCGCGCTTGTTTCTGTGTTTGGCTCGGCCGGCGCATCGGTCTCGAGCAGTAGACGGTCGAGTGGAATCTGTCGGGCGTATTCGCGTCCACGTTTAGACGCAAGCATGCGTTCGTTGACGGAAAAACTACAGCCCGCATTACGCGCGCGGGCGAGTTCGTCCGAAGTGCCGCTAAACCAGTGGAAGATGATAGCGGGGGAGTCGGAGTTTGGGATGAGTAGTCCATGCGATTCGAGGACGTCCAGTACGGCTCCTGCCGAACGAACGGCGTGAATTGATATCACACGCCCGACAAGAGGATGCTGCACGAGCGCATCGCAGAGCCGGTCAAGCGCCTGTATTTGTAGCGGCTCGCTTCCTGCAAAGCGTGCGGAAAAGTCGAGTCCCACCTCGCCGATGTAGCGCTCTTGGGCAGCAACTTCGCAAAGCAGATCGACTTCGGCAGGACCGCAGCGGCCGTCGGCGAGCCACCAGGGGTGGAGCCCAACGCCAGCGATGATGCCTGGTAGGCGACGGGCGCGCTCGTTTGCGGCCGAAAAGTCGCGTGGGTCGACCCCGCAGTCAAAGAGCCCCAGACCCAACGCCGCCGACTCACTGGCTGCAGCATCGGGGCCGAGCATCAAATCAAGATGACAATGCGTGTCAAAGAATTGCGGTTCCATCGCAGGACATTCTGCTAGTCCAGGCGCTGGCCATCGGCGCGTACGCGCTCGGTGCCGCGCCCACTGATCTGGCGGATAACCTCGCCGGCAATCATCTGGCCCATGATGGGCGGCATAAAGCTGGCAGTGCCCAACTCGGTACGCTCGTGGATGTTGGAAGGGTCGCGG
>USDH01000231.1 GCA_900553415.1 uncultured Collinsella sp.
TTTGCTGGCCATGCGGCCGTCGTCGTGGTAATGGGGGAGTACGCGATATTGCCACCTTCGATGACAAGTGCTCGCCCGTTGACCAGCGCGTTTGCCACCTTGCGATGTGCGCGGCTGCAGATGGCCGCCACGGTGGCACGAGCGATACCCATGTGCTGGGCGACTGTCTCCTGATTAAGGCCTTCCAGGTCGCATAGGCGCAGGACCTCGAGCTCGTCGACCGTCATGTCGATGGCCTCTCCGCTGGCAAGGCCATCGGGTGTAAAACCGCGATATTCGGGGATGATCCCGACGCGGCGCAGTTTTTCGCGTCTTCCTGCCATACACTCTCCAAATCTGACATATGTCAATAATAGGATAACGAACGCGCGGATTTGCGCAAGGAAATTCTGGCATATGTCAGAAAATGAGGGCTTATGTTTGGGCTGTGGGGCCGCGTGCGCCTGGGCTACAATGAATCTCGCTTGTAGGCGACTGACAGGAGGGTCAATGAGCAAGGCTGATCAACAGTTTGTAACCATGTGCCGCGATATTCTGGACCATGGCACCACCACCGAGGGGCAAAAGGTCCGTCCGGTGTGGGAGGACGGCACCCCTGCCTATACCATTAAAAACTTTGGCGTTACGGCACGCTACGACCTGCGCGAGGAGTTCCCCGCGCTTACCCTGCGCCGCACGGCTCTTAAGTCTGCGATGGACGAGATCCTGTGGATCTATCAAAAGAAGTCCAATAACGTCCATGACCTCAACAGCCATATTTGGGATGAGTGGGCCGACGAGACCGGCTCCATCGGCAAGGCCTACGGGTACCAGATTGGCCAGAAAAGCCATTATGCCGAGGGCGATTTCGACCAGATGGACCGCGTACTGTACGACCTTAAGCATACACCGTACAGCCGCCGCATCATGACCAACACGTACGTGTTTAGCGACCTTTCCGAGATGCACCTGTATCCGTGCGCCTACAGCGTGACGTATAACGTGACGCAGCGCCCGCAGGATGATAAACCGACGCTCAACATGATTCTCAACCAGCGCAGTCAGGACATTTTGGCCGCGAATAACTGGAATGTGTGCCAGTACGCCATCTTGCTGATGATGGTCGCACAGTCGGTCGATATGATTCCCGGTGAGCTGCTGCATGTGATTGCCGATGCCCACATTTACGACCGTCATGTCGATATCGTCCGCGAGCTTATCGAGCGTCCGCAGTTTGCGGCGCCCAAGGTAACGCTTAACCCCGACGTGCATGATTTTTACGCGTTTACGACTGATGACCTGATCGTCGAGGGCTATGAGCACGGCCCGCAGGTCAAGAACATTCCTATTGCGGTGTAGGTGGTGCTCATGACGTGTAAGCTATCTGCTATCGTCGCCGTGTGTGACGATTGGGGCATTGGGTGCGAGGGCGACATGGTGGTGTCCAACCGTGCCGACATGCGTCATTTTGTGGCGTGCACCAAAGGTTGCCCGGTTATTATGGGGCGCAAGGCCCTGCTGAGTTTTCCCGGCGAACGGCCGCTCAAGAATCGTCGCAATATCGTGCTCACGCGCGACGAGGATTTTTCGCCCGAAGGTGTCGACGCGGTGCATAGTATCTGCGAGGCGCTCGCCGCGGTTGCCGATGAGCCCGTTGCCTGGGTGATCGGTGGCGGCGATGTCTATCGGCAGTTTTTACCGTACTGCGTGGAGGCCGAGGTCACTCATAACCGCTGCGTCCATCCCGTGGACACGTACTTTCCCGACTTGGACGCCGATCCCGCGTGGGAAGTTGCGCGGCGCGAAGGGGTTGCCACGATTGCCGCGGGCGAGGGTGACGAAGGTGTCGATTATGAGTTCGTGACGTATCGTCGCGTTGAGGCATAAATCGTCTGGCGTGAACGGTATCATCGGGTTGTTTGAATGCATGGGGCGGCGCTTAGCGTCGCCTCGTTTGGTATAGATGTGCTGTTAAGAAGGGTGCGGGCTGGCTACTATGACTGATGCCGTTGAGGTGCTGCGAATCGATTCGCTCGAGGACGAGCGGCTCGATGCCTACGTGCGACTGACCGAGCGCGAGTTGCGCTGCGTGCTGGAGCCGCAAAAGGGCATCTTTATCGCCGAGAGTGCCAAGGTTATCGAGCGCGCGGTGCGCGCCGGATACCAGCCGGTGAGCTTTCTTTTGGGCGAACGCTGGCTCGACCAGATGATGCCGCTGTTCGAGCGCCTGGTTGTGCGCGAGGGCGCGGGTCCGGTTCCTGTGTTCGTTGCCTCCATGGAGCTCATGGAGCAGCTGACGGGCTTTAACTTGACGCGCGGTGCGCTCGCGGCATTCCGTCGTCCACGTCAGATTCCAGTTGATGAGTTCTTGGGCGGTGTCGTCGAGGCGGCGGGGGAGCGCCCGGTGCGCGTATGCGTCCTCGAGGGCATTGTCGACCACACCAACGTCGGCGCGATTTTCCGCTCGGCGGCTGCGCTGAACGTCGATGGCATTTTGGTGAGCCCTACTTGCTGTGACCCGCTGTATCGTCGCTCGGCCCGCGTGAGCATGGGCACCGTGTTTCAAGTGCCGTGGACGCGTATTGGCAGTGAGGCTCGCGTGTGGCCACATGATGGCCTGGCCGCGCTTCATGATGCCGGTTTTTCGTGTGCCGCTATGGCGTTGACGGATGATTCCGTTTCGCTGGGCGATCCTGTGCTGCAGAAGATTGATCGCTTGGCGATTTTTATGG
>USDH01000232.1 GCA_900553415.1 uncultured Collinsella sp.
TCGCTGTGCGGGATGGTCGCGCGCTACGGCGCGACCAACCCCGCGCTTGCCGATCGCGCGGATGACCTGACGCGCGCGTTTGCCCAGGCTGATAAGCTGGCCCAGGAGCTTGTCGAGTTGGTTTCCGAGGATGTTCGTGCCTACAGGCGGGTGTCCGCGGCGTACGGTATTCCGCGTGGCGATCCGGCTCGAGCGACCGCGATTCAGGATGCGCTGCATGTGGCCGCCATGCCGCCGTATCGCATTATGGATGCCTGCGGGCGTGCACTGGCGCTGCTCGAGGACATGGCCGACAAGGGTTCGCGTCAGCTGCTGTCCGATGTGGCGTGCGGCGCTGTGTTCTGCCGTGCCGCCATGCAGGGCGCGAGCTTGACGCTCTTTGCGAACACCACGTCTATGAAGGATCGTGCACGCGCCGAGGAGCTCGAGGCGGCGTGTGATGAGTTGCTCGACATATGGTTGCCGCGCGCCGATGCGCTGGCGCGCCGCGCCTCCGACGCTGCAAGGAAGAGAGGATAGCCATGGCTGAGCTACTGAAGGGTGCTCCCGTTGCTCGCGCGCTGACCGAGGAACTTGCTGTTCGCTGTGCCGCTTTGCGTGAGCGCGGCGTTGTGCCGACGCTCGCCATCGTTCGCGTGGGCGAGCGCGAGGACGACCTATCCTACGAGCGCGGTGCGCTCAAGCGCTGCGAAAAAGTGGGGATTGAGGCTCGTCGCGTTTTGCTTTCCGCCGATGTTTCGCAGGACGAGCTGTTGACGGCCATCGAGGACATCAATACCGATTCGTCTGTTCATGGCTGCCTGATGTTCCGCCCGCTGCCCGCCGGCCTTGACGAGAACGCCGTCGCCGCAGCGCTCGATCCCGCCAAGGACGTTGACTCCATGACGCCGGCTTCGCTGCTCACCACGCTTTCGGGGCGCGGCGAGGGTTTTGCCCCCTGTACAGCCGAAGCCGTGCTTGCTTTGCTGGATCATTACGGCGTTGAGCTGGATGGAGCTAAGGTTGCTGTGGTCGGGCGCTCGCCGGTGATCGGGCGTCCTGTTGCCGCCATGCTTACGGCGCGCAATGCCACGGTGACGACGTGCCATACGCATACGCGCGACCTTGCTGCCGAGTGCCGTGCGGCTGATATTGTGGTTGCGGCCGTTGGACGCGCGCGCACGATTGGTGCGGACGCGGTTCGCGAGGGCCAGACGATCATCGATGTGGGCATTAACTGGGACGAGGCCGCCGGCAAGCTGGTCGGCGACGTCGATTTTGATGCTGCGGAGCCGGTTGTTGGCGCCATCACCCCCGTGCCGGGCGGCGTGGGCGCCGTGACAACGGCGATTCTCGCCAAACACGTGATCGAAGCGGCCGAGCGCGCATCGAAATAGGCGTTTTGAAGCTGTTTGAGGGGTTAGTTCTATACCCCGTGGACAAAAAATGCCAAATATGAGTACTGTTGCCAAGATAGTCACATATTCTTTAGGTCAAATAGGCTCTCTAACGATATTTATTATCGATAGAGAGCCTATTTTATTGGACCTATGGGGAATTACATCATCTAATTTTTGAACAAATGTAGACTTCCGACACCCATGCGTAGCAAAATTGCTGTTACTAAATTGGTGACAGTACTCATATTTGGCATTTTTTGACCACAGGGGTTGCCGGTGCCGTGGTTTCGCCCTTTTTGCGTCGAAGCGATACACTGTTGCCGTTTGATTTCTTCGCTCAAGGAGGATGCGCATGCCGTGCACAACGATTCTGGTCGGTAAGAACGCGAGCTACGACGGGTCGACGTTGGTTGCCCGCAACGAGGACTCGTCCAACGGGGTGTTTGAGCCCAAGCGTATGCGCGTGGTGCATCCCGACGAGCAGCCGCGCGTCTACACGAGCGTCCTGAGTCACCTGACCGTTGAACTGCCCGATAACCCCATGCGCTACACGAGTGTCCCCGATGTTGTCCCGGGCCACGGCATCTGGGCCGAGGCCGGTTTCAACGAGCTCAATGTGGGCATGTCCGCAACCGAGACGCTCACCACCAACGAGCGCGTCCGCGGTGCCGACCCGCTTGTGGACTACGTGCCCGCCAAGGGCAACGAGGGTGAGGACGGCTATGTGTCGGCGCAGCCTGGTGGTCTGGGCGAGGAGGACATGGTGACCCTGGTCCTGCCGTACGCTAAGTCCGCCCGCGACGGCGTTCGTATCCTGGGCGACCTGCTCGAGCGCTACGGCACCTACGAGAACAACGGCATCGCCTTTAGTGATGTGGACGAGATCTGGTGGCTCGAGACCATCGGTGGTCACCACTGGATTGCCAAGCGCGTGCCTGACGACGCCTATGTGACCATGCCCAACCAGCTGGGTATCGACAGCTTTGACCTGGATGACGCCGAGGGCGCCCAGGTCGACCACATGTGCTCCGCCGACTTGCGCGCCTGGATGGCCGAGTGGCATCTGGACCTGACGCTGGGCGTCGAGGGCGACGGCCCGGCTGCGGTCTTTAACCCGCGCGAGGCCTTTGGCTCGCACAGCGACAGCGACCACGTCTACAACACGCCGCGCGCGTGGTACATGCAGCGCTGTCTCAACCCCAGCGACGTGTGGGATGGCCCCGACGCCGACTACACGCCCGAGAGCGACGATATCCCCTGGAGCCGCGTGCCCGAGCGCAAGGTGACCATCGAGGACATCAAGTACGTACTCTCGAGCCACTA
>USDH01000233.1 GCA_900553415.1 uncultured Collinsella sp.
CGGCAAAGATTTTCGACCTTGGCGGCGGCTTCGGCGTCAGCTGCCGGCCGGACTGCCCGGGGCCGGATCTTTCTGCCTGCGCCGAGGCCCTTCGGGCGCAGACGTGCGCACTGCCGGAGGCCCTGCAGGGTGTGCAGCTGTCCATGAGCCCAGGGCGGTTCCTCACCGCGGGCGGCGGCGTGCTGGTCTGCCGCGTGGTGGCGGTCAAGCCGGGGCCGACCGCAGTGCTGGACGTCAGCGCGGCGCAGTGCCTGCGGCTGGAAAAGCGCGGCGCATATCACGCGGCCGCCGCGCTCCGCACCGCCGGACGCCCGCCCCTTCTGCAGCAGCTGACCGCGCTGGAGCAGGGCGCGCCCTTCGCCCGGCAGGTCCTGCCGCAGCTGCGCGAGTACATCAAGGAGCACCAGATCCTGCTGCCCGACTCCTACCTCAAGGGCATGGGCTCGCTCATGGCAAAGAAGCCCGAGGAGACCGCCGACGAGCATCCCGAGCAGAACCGTCACACCAAGGGCAGCTGGTACTACGTCTGGAAGGGCGAGTACGAGATCATGGAGTGCTTCCCGGAGTACCTGCCCAACACGTACCTGAACTACTACCTGCAGCAGAAGGAGTTCGTCGAGCATTCCAACCCCGAGCGCACCCGTGCTAACGAGGTTGAGGAAACGCGCGAGAAGAACCTCTTCGACGGCATCGATCACTACGAGAAGACGGGCGAGATCGACGAGAGCACGTTCTATGCGGGCAGCCACGGCGACTGGATTGCCGACCTGGCCATCGCTCTGAAGAACGACACCAAGCAGCGTTTCCTGGTCATTTGCGAGAACAAGGGCGCTATCCCCAACATGCCCTATGACGCCATGGTCGAGCTGCCTGCCTACATTGGCAAGAACGGCCCCGAGGTCATCAGCCGCGACAACATTCCTCTGTTCCAGCAGGGCCTCATGATGCAGCAGCTGAACTCCGAGAAGCTCGTGGTCGAGGCTACGATCGAGGGTTCTTACGAGAAGGCGCTCAAGGCCTTTACGCTGAACAAGACCGTGCCTTCGATGAAGGTCGCCAAGGAGGTTCTCGACGACATGATCGAGGCCAACAAGGACTTCTGGCCCGAGCTTAAGTAATGACAGAAGGTCGCCGGCGCAAAAAGCCGCTGACTATATAACTTGAGCAATGCCCCGTCCACGTGATTGCGTGGACGGGGCATTGTCATTTGGTAACGCGTTTTATCAAATATGGCATTTATCTGCGGTAATGTTCTATTTCACCGCTGAGGGTGACATTTCATGCCGCCTGCCGAACTGCGTTGAGACCTAACAACTTTTTAGGTCAGTGTTGTGCGTGTAGCAACTTCGCCCGGCCTCGCCTCCGGGCTGCCGCATGAGAGGGGATCTTATGGCACGACTGCATGTAATGGAACGCAGCCACGCTCAGGCCGTCATGGACGACCTGCACGATGCGCTCGGACGCCGTCTGGCGGTGAGTTCGCTCGCCCCGTGTCCCGTTGAGTTTACGGCAGCGCTCGTCAACCTGTGTTCGACGCAGAGCTGCGGCAAGTGCACGCCCTGCCGCGTGGGCCTGAGCGCGCTGAGCGATCTGCTCGCCGATGTGCTCGAGGGCCGCGCCGACGAGTCCACGCTCAACTTGATTGAGCGCACGGCCCGCACCATCTATCTTTCGAGCGACTGCGCCATCGGTTACGAGGCCGGCGCCATGGCGCTCACGGCCATTCGCGGCTTTCTCGACGACTTTGAGCACCACATCCGCGAGCACTCCTGCGGTTTTGACCGCGAGGCCCGCGTCCCGTGCGTCTCGGGCTGCCCGGCGCACGTCGACATTCCCGGGTACATTTCGCTCGTCGAGGCCGGCCGCTATGCCGACGCCGTCAAGGTCATCCGCAAAAACAACCCGCTGCCGCTCGTCTGCGGCCTGGTGTGCGAGCATCCCTGCGAGATGCACTGTCGCCGTGGCATGGTCGACGACCCCATGAACATCCTCGCCCTCAAGCGTTTTGCTGTTGAGCACAGCGACCTCAACGACCACAAGCCGCATGTGGTGGACAACACCGGCAAGCGCGTCGCCGTGATCGGCGGCGGCCCGGCCGGCCTTTCCTGTGCCTACTACCTGGCCGTGATGGGCCATAAGGTGACCATCTTTGAGCAGCGCCACCACTTGGGCGGCATGCTGCGCTACGGCATCCCCAGCTATCGTCTGCCGCGCGAGCGCCTGCAGGCCGAGATCGGCTGGATCTTGAGCGCCGGCATCGACGTGGAACTCGACCATTCCGTGAACAGTGAGGAGCTTGCCCGTCTGCGCGATGAGTTCGATGCCGTCTACCTGGCCATTGGTGCCCACAGCGACAAGAAGCTCGGCCTTCCGGGTGAAGAGGCGCCCGGCGTGGAATCGGCCGTCAAGATGCTGCGCGCCATCGGTGATGACGAGCTGCCCGACCTGAGCGGCCAGCGCGTGTGCGTCATCGGCGGCGGCAACGTTGCCATGGACGTGGCTCGCTCTGCCGTGCGCTGCGGTGCCGAAAAGGTAAGCATCGTCTACCGCCGTCGCATCTGCGATATGACGGCCCAGGACGCCGAGATCGCCGGTGCCCAGGCCGAGGGCTGCGAGGTGCTGGAGCTGACGGCCCCGCTCGCCATCGAGACGGGCGGGGAGGGTCGCGTGAACGGCCTGCGCGTGCAGCCGCAGATTA
>USDH01000234.1 GCA_900553415.1 uncultured Collinsella sp.
CGATGACCGACAGGCACATGAAGGGCCAGTGCTGGTCGAGGGTCTTGCTGCCGTTGACGCGCACGCGATCGACGGTGTAGCAGGGGTTGGACTCGAGTTCGGTCACGCCGTCGACTTCGGGCGCGGTCACGGTGCCGTCGGTCGGGGCCTGAGAATCAAAGTCGATGCAGTCGAGACTCTGCTCAATGTGCAGGGGACGCAGTTTGCCGTCGGTGCCGGGACGGTCGTAGTCGTACAGGCGATACGTCACGTCGCTCGACTGCTGCGTCTCCAAAATGAGCGTGCCGGTCTTGATGGCGTGGACGGTACCGGAATCAATCTGGAAAAAGTCACCCTTGTGAATCGGCAGCACGTTGAGCATGTCGTCCCAGTGGCCGTCTTCGATCATCTGTGCGGCCTCGGCACGATCCTTGGCGCGCTGCCCGACGATAATCGTGGCGCCGGGCTCGCAGTCCAGCACGTACCAGCACTCGGTCTTGCCCAGGCTACCGTTCTCATGCTCGGCGGCATACTCGTCGTTGGGATGAATCTGGATCGAAAGGTCGTCCTTGGCGTCCAGAATCTTAATGAGCAGCGGGAACTCTTTGCCCTCGCAATTGCCAAAAAGCTCACGGTGCTCGGCCCACAGCCACGACAGCGTGTGGCCGGCGTACGGTCCCTCGGCAATCTGACAGTCGCCGTTGGGATGGGCCGAGATAGCCCAGAACTCACCGATGGGACCTTCGGGAATGTCGTAACCAAATACGGTTTCGAGCTGGCGGCCACCCCAGATCTTCTTGCGGAAGATCGGCGTCAGTTTAATCAAATCGGACATATTCATACCTCCATTGTGTTGCGCGGGCGCCGCGCAAAACGAGCGCCCGCATGACTACAAAAAACTACGCCAACGTTACATTGTGCAACTCAAAGCGGTCGCCAACGTTGCGCGAGGTCGAATACTCAAAGGCGGCACCGCTGTCCAAAAAGCCAATCTGGGTGAGCTCGAGCAGGGGAGAGCCAGGTTTGGTGTCCAGACGCTCGGCTTCTTCCTCGGTTGCTGCCACGGCGCGAATGGTTCGGTGAAAGCTCGAAATCTTCAGGCCACATTGCTCGCGGATGAAGCGGTAGAGCGATCCGTACAGGTCCTTCTTTTTAAGGCCTGGAATCAGCTCGAGGGGCATGTAGGTGTACTCGATAACGATGGGCTTCTCGTCGGCCTGACGCACGCGCACGATGTGATAGGCAAAGTCGTCCTCGGCAATTCCCAGCTGAGTAGCGACGTCCGCCGGTGGATTGACAATCGAGAAATCGTAGACCACCGAGGTCACCTTCTCCCCGCGGTGCTCATACGAAAAACCCTGGGCGCGGTCATTTTTGCCCTGGAAAAATGCCTGGTCGGGGAGACCCGCCGTGTCCTTAACGTAGGTACCCGATCCGCGCCGGCTGGTAATAAGGCCTTCCTCGGTGATTTGTTCAATAGCTCGTTTGACGGTGATTTTGGAAACGCTATAGAGCTCGCAGAACTCAACGACGGTGGGTAGCTTGTCGCCCGGCTTAAGGGAGCCGTCCTCGATGCTTCGACGGATATCTGCAGCTATCGCCTCGTATTTGGGAATCATGGAACCTTCTTTCCAACTTGATTGAGTATAAAAGAAAGTATAGTTAACACCTAAGTATCTCTATTGAGTTATTGAAAAGTTCGAGAAAGATAAAATTAAAAGTCGCCCCGCTTGTAAAATTAGAGCGTTTTAAATGATAAACATCTGAGTAGTGTCTTGTTGAGAAATGATCGGTCCGAGGACGGGGCCGAACCGATATAACACCCAGCGAACCGAATCTCGTACTCTGCGCTTCCCCAGATAAAACCTGCCAAAACAAACCTGTCCCTTTTTGGCAGGTTTTTGCCTTGGGAGCGGTACCATACAGGCAATGTTTAAACGAGAAAGGCGGGCTCCCATGGAACCTAAGCAGTATTACATCGGCATCGACGTCGGCGGCACTTCGGTTAAGGAGGGCCTGTTCGACGAGGATGGTAACCTGCTGGCCAAGGCCAGCGTGCCCACGCCGCCTATCGTTGACGCCGCGGGCTTTGCCGCGGTGACCGAGGCTATCGACCAGGTGGTCGCCAAGGCCCAGATTCCGCGCGCCTTTGTGGCGGGTATTGGCCTGGCCGTTCCGTGCCCCATCCCGGCATCGGGCGATGCCAAGGTCAAGGCCAACATTGCCATTAACCTGCCCGAGCTAAGAGTCGCCATTCAGGAGCACTGCCCCGACGCGGTTGTTAAATACGAGAACGATGCCAACGCCGCTGCCATGGGCGAGGCCTGGCTCGGCTCTGCCAAGGGCGTACAGAACGTGGTGATGGTCACCATTGGTACCGGCGTGGGTGGCGGCGTTATCGTCAACGGCGACGTGGTGTCGGGCGTTGTGGGCGCCGGCGGCGAGATTGGCCACATGTGCCTGAACCCCGAAGAGGAGCGCACCTGCGGCTGCGGCGGACATGGCCACCTGGAGCAGTATTCCAGCGCCACCGGCGTGGTGAGCAATTACCTTGCCGAGTGCAAGAAAGCGGGCGTCGAGCCCATCGAGCTCACCGGCCCCTCAGATTCCAAGGACGTGTTCCAGGCCTGCCGCGAGGGCGACAAGCTCGCGCTGGCCGCGGCCGATACCATGGCCGACTATCTCGGTCGCGCACTGGCGCTTATT
>USDH01000235.1 GCA_900553415.1 uncultured Collinsella sp.
AAACGGGAGATTTTCCACGCTCATTCTGCAGATTGCCGCTCTGGCGGGCTTGCAGCGTCGAGCCGTTGCGCGGTTTGGAAAACCGCGCAACTAGAGCTACATCACCATGACGTAGCGGCTGCCCACGTAGTACTGCTTACCCATCAGGACCGGCTCGCCATTGGGACCGGTAAAGCCGGCACGCAGGTTGAGCAGCGGATCGTGCGGGGCAATGCCCAGCTCGGCGGCCTGCTCAGCATTGGCGCGAACGGCCTCGACCGTGCGGTAGCCAACCGAGACAATCGGCGTTCCGCCAACACGCTCGACCTCGGCAAAAATCGACTTGTCCTCAAGATCGGCCGTCAACAGCTCACGATATGTGTCAAAGGGCACAAAGATGTTCTCCTCAAAGATGGGCTCGCCGTCGGCCGTACGCACGCGCTTGATATGTAGCAGCAACGCATCCTTCTGCAGGCCAAAGAACTCCATCTCGTTTTGGCGCGCCGGAACAATCTGGCGATCGACCACATGCGCACCGGCCTTCATGCCATTGTCGGCACACAGTGCAGTAAACGTCTGCAGCGTCGAGGCGTGAAACTGACGGTTGATGTGCGGCGTGGAGACAAAGGTGCCACGGCCCTGCTGCTTAACCAGGTAGCCATCGGAGCACAGCTCCTCGACGGCTCGGCGCACCGTAATACGGCTCACCTCGTACTGCTCGGCAAGCTCAAGCTCGGACGGAATACGCTCCTTGGGTGCATAAACACCTTTCTCGATCGCATCCTTGATTTCGTCGTAAATCTGCTGGTAAAGCGGTGCATTTTTGGGCGCAGACATATCTAATCACTCTTATCGAAATATCGAAATAACTAATACGTATATAACGTCTTTTTATATGTTACCTCAGTTTGATAAAACGATACACCGCATACAGCAAATCTTTACTTGCCGTCGTCCTGCTGCAAGCTTTCCTGATCGTGCAGACGGGCCTGCCTGCTGGCCATGCGTGCGGGCTTGTCGGGATCGGGAACGGCCGTGGGCATGGGCTCGTCGACATGACCGCCCCACCAGCCGCCCACAAAGTTGAGCGTGTGGAACACATTGATCACGGCGCCGGGATCAACGTCACACACCAGCTTGATAATGTCTTGGCTCTCGTAGGTCGAGACAACGGTGTGCAGCAAGTACATCTTTTCACGGCTGTATCCGCCGACGACCTCGGCGCAACTAATGCCGTGCTGAAAATGGTTTACGTAGGCAGTCATGACCTCGTCTGCCTTACGCGTCGTGATCTGCAGCGTCACGCGATCGTAGCGACGATAGAAACTGTCGATGGTCTTGGTCGAAATAAACTGGAACACGATGGAATACGCCGCCTTGTCCCAGCCAAACATAAAGCCAAAGATCGCCAGGATAAAGCAGTTGAAACCAAAGACGACGCCCCAGATGGTCTTGCCCGTGTGGTTGGAAACCCACAGCGCGATAAAGTCGGTGCCGCCGGTGGATGCGCCGGACTTTAGCGCGATGGCAGCGCCCAGACCCGAGACCACGCCGCCAAAAATGATTAGCATGATCTTGTCGCCCAAAAACGGCGCGAAGTGAAAGACGTTGAGGAACAGCGACGAGAGCACGACCTGCATCATCGAGAAGATGACGAAACGCTTGCTAATGCCGCTCCAGCATAGGAGCGCCACGGGGATGTTGAGCGCGAGCATACCGAGCGAGATGTCGATGTGAACGCCGCCGAGCGAGGTAACGCGATCGAGCAGGACCGCGACGCCGGTAAGGCCGCTCGGAAGCAGGTCGGCGGGTTGGATGAACGCCTGGATCAGGAATGTCTGGAGAACGGCGGAAATGGTGACCGCCACGGCGGTGATGGCACGGCGGACGATGGTAAGGCGGCCGAGCACGAGCACGCGGTCCGTGAGCTGATCGATGGCGTTCGCCACGTAGGCTCCTTTCGAAGGCAGATGTAGTTGTGGGGCGTGGCCGCGATTGTAGCATGGAGCATGCGGGGGCGCTTCAATTCACCCTCTCTCGACAACCAAAACGAGCCAGCAGCCCCAACCAAAGAGCCAAATTCTAAGTGAGTAGACTTTTCGCGACTTGCCGAGCACACTCAAAACAGCCACCTCTTTGACCTGCGGTTTTAGTAAGGCAGATGCGCTTTGTGCTCGGCCTGAGCCAAAAAGTCTACTCACTTAGTCCGAATCGAAGCCAAACGGATCCAAATAGATGACAAATTAAGCCAATCCGCAGCAAAAGACGCGTGAATCAGTGCTTCTCGCGGCGGATTGACGCTACAAAGCAGCCAAAATGTCGGTCAGATTGTCGATAACGGCATCGGCTCGCGATTGATCGAGGTTGACGCCCTCGTGCGGACGCAGTGCCAGGACGCGGGCGCCGGAACGCTTGCCGGCCTCGATGCCCATCGGCGAGTCCTCGATAACCAGGCACTCGGCAGGCTCCACCCCCAGCGCCTCCATGGCGCGCAGGTAGATTTCGGGGTCGGGCTTAAATGCACTGCACTCGTGACCGCTGATGGTGTAGTCCAGCACGTCGGTGATACCGGCAATCTCCACCAGCTCGTCAATGAGCTCGCGATAGGACGAGCTCGCGATGGCACATTTCATGCCGCGCTTGTG
>USDH01000236.1 GCA_900553415.1 uncultured Collinsella sp.
ATCATGGTCGGTGCCTATGTCTCGTTCTGCGCCACGTCGTATCTCGGCCTCCCGGGCTGGGCATCTGTAATTCTCTCTTGTGTGGTCTGCACGGTTCTCGGTGTTCTCATCGAGGGTCTGGCATACAAGCCGCTGCGTCAGGCGGGCCCGCTGGCCGTTCTGATCACGGCCATCGGCGTGTCCTACTTCCTGCAGAACGCCGCGCAGCTCCTGTGGGGCGCCACGCCCAAGAACTTCACTTCGCTCGTCACCTTCCCGGTGCCGGAGTTCTTGGCCAAGTACAATGTGAGCGCCGTCTCACTCGTCACCATCGTCGCCTGCCTGGTTATCATGGCCGGTCTGATGTTCTTTACAGGTAAGACCAAGATGGGCAAGGCCATGCGCGCCGTGTCCGAGGACAAGGCCGCCGCTCAGCTCATGGGCATCAACGTCAATCGCACCATCTCGATGACGTTCGCCATCGGCTCCGCCCTCGCTGCCATCGCCGGCGTGCTCCTGTGCTCCTACTCGCCGGTCCTGCAGCCCACCACGGGCGCCATGCCTGGCATCAAGGCCTTCGACGCTGCCGTTTTCGGCGGCATCGGTTCCATCCCCGGCGCCTTTGTCGGTGGCATTCTCATCGGCATCATCGAGGCGATGGCACAGGCTTATATTTCCACGAGCCTTGCCAACTCCATCGTCTTTGGTGTTTTGATTATCGTCCTGCTCGTCAAGCCTGCCGGCCTCTTGGGCAAGTACGTCCCCGAGAAGGTGTAGGTGAGCGTTATGAAGTTCCTTAAAGACAAGCAGACGCGTCACGACTTTGTCACGTACGCCATGTGCATCGTGGCATTCGCCATCGTGTTCTTTATGCAGTCCAACCATATGATCCCGCGCATGATCGCCGGTCAGCTGGTTCCCATCACGGCCTACATCGTTATGGCCATCTCGCTCAACCTCGTCGTCGGTATTGCGGGCGACTTGTCGCTGGGCCACGCGGGCTTTATGAGTGTCGGTGCCTACACGGGCATCGTCGCCGCGGTCGCCCTCGAGAGCGCCGTTCCATCCGACCCAATACGTCTTGTCATCAGCATTGTGGTCGGCGCTATCGCCGCTGCCATCTTGGGCTTCTTGATCGGTATCCCGGTCCTGCGCCTGAGCGGCGACTATCTGGCCATCGTGACCCTGGCTTTTGGCGAGATCATCAAAGAGATCGTCACCTGCCTTATCGTGGGCGTCGACTCCCGCGGCCTGCATGTGATCTTTAACATCACGGGTAACTCCACGATCGACGACCTGCACCTGCTCGAGGACGGCACCGCTATCATCAAGGGCGCGCAGGGCGCATCGGGAGTGTCGACGTACTCGACCTTCCTTGCCGGTGCCATTCTGGTTATGGTCGCGCTCGTGATCGTGCTCAACCTGGTTCGCAGCCGTACCGGCCGTGCCATCATGGCCGTGCGCGATAACAAGATTGCAGCCGAGTCCGTAGGCATCTCCGTCACCGAGTACCGCATGATCGCCTTCGTGGTTTCCGCTGCCCTCGCCGGTGCCGCCGGAGCGCTGTTCGGCGGAAACTTCTCGCAGCTTTCCGCCACCAAGTTCGACTTCAACACATCGATTCTGATTCTGGTGTTCGTGGTCCTGGGCGGCCTGGGTAACATGCGAGGTTCCGTCATCGCGGCGGCTTTGCTCACGGTGCTTCCCGAGCTGCTTCGCCAGTTCTCGGACTACCGCATGCTCATCTACGCCATCGTGCTGATCCTGGTCATGATCTTTACCAACAACCCGCAGCTCAAGGCGTTCTTCGCACGCATTAAGGACCGCTTTGCTCCCAAGAAGGAGGTGGCAGCCGATGCCCAGTAAGTTTGAGTTCAACAAGGGCAAGATGGTCCCGTATCCTTCTGGCGCCATCGTTCCCGATCGCGACCTGGGCCATCGCCCGGCTCTCGAGTGTATCCACCTGGGTATTGAGTTCGGCGGCCTCAAGGCGGTCGACGACTTTAGCCTGACTATCGGCAAGACCGAGATCGCCGGCTTGATCGGCCCCAATGGCGCCGGTAAGACCACGGTATTCAACCTGCTTACCAAGGTGTACCAGCCCACACACGGCACCATCCTGCTCGACGGCGAGGACACCTCGGGCAAGTCCGTCTACCAGGTCAACCGCATGGGCATCGCCCGTACCTTCCAAAACATCCGCTTGTTTAACACCATGACGGTGGAGGATAACGTAAAGGTCGGCCTGCACAACCAGGAGCGTTACTCCGGTTTTGAGGGCGTGCTGCGTCTGCCGACGTATTGGAAGCACGAGAAGGCCGCCCATGAGCGCGCCATGGAGCTGCTGTCTATCTTTGATATGGAGCACCTGGCAAATGAGCAGGCCGGCTCACTGCCTTATGGCGCCCAGCGTCGTCTGGAGATCGTCCGCGCGCTTGCAACCAACCCCAAGCTACTGCTGCTCGATGAGCCTGCCGCCGGCATGAACCCGTCCGAGACTGCGGAGCTCATGGAGAACATCGTCAAGATTCGCGACACCTTTGGCATTGCCATCATGCTGATTGAGCATGATATGTCGCTCGTTATGAACATCTGCGAGGGCATCTGCGTGCTCAACTTTGGTAAGGTCATCGCCAAGG
>USDH01000237.1 GCA_900553415.1 uncultured Collinsella sp.
TGGTTAATCAGAAGACTACGGCTGTGCGTCTGATTCCGGTTATTGGTAAGGGAGTTGGCGAGGTTGTTGAGTTTGGAGCGCTCGCGGGCGGGGTCAAAGACGGCCTTGCCCATCTCGATTTTAGACTTGGCGACCTCGGTGGCAATGTCCATGCGCTCGACAAAACTGTTGAGGAGCGTGGTGTCGATGCCATCGATGGCCTGGCGGATGTCAGCAAGGTCCATGGAGACCCCTTTCACGTGTCGGGGGATGTTGAGGGGTGGGTAGTTAGCGCTGGGCGGCGTCTTCGAGGAGGGCGTCCCAGATGGCAAGGGCGGCGGCTGCTTCGGCTACGGGGACGGCTCGGGGGACGATGCAGGGATCGTGGCGGCCGTGGACCGAGAGCTCGGCATTTTCCATAGTGTCCATATTCACCGTCTGCTGCTCGCGGCCAATTGAGGGCGTCGGCTTTACGGCCATGCGCCACATGACGGGCGCGCCGGTCGAAATACCGCCCAGGATGCCGCCGGCGTTATTGGACTCGACCTCGATCTCGCCGGTTTCGGCATCGATTCGATACGGATCGTTGTTCTCGCTGCCGCGCATGGCGGCCACGGCAAAGCCCATGCCAAACTCCACGCCCTTTACGGCGGGAATGCCAAACGCGATTTGCGCGATGCGGTTCTCGATGCCGTCAAACATGGGGTCGCCGATACCCGCGGGAAGCCCGTAAATGCCGCACTCCACGATGCCGCCGATGCTGTCGAGTTCGTCGCGCGCGGCTAGGATCTCCTCGCGCATGCGGCCGGCTGCGGCGGCGTCAATGCACGGCAGATCGTTCGTAAGGATCGCCTTGCGGTCGGCCTTGCGATAGACCATGTCGTCCATCGGCAGGTCGGAGATGCCGCCGATCTGCGCTACATGCGCCATCACTTTAATGCCGCGGGCCTCGAGTGCCTGCAGCGCAATGCCGCCGGCGATGCACAAGGGTGCCGTTAGGCGGCCGGAGAAATGCCCGCCGCCGGCGACATCGTGCATGTTGTGATACTTCACGCGCGCAGGGAAGTCCGCATGTCCGGGGCGGGGCTTGCGGCGCAGTTCGGAGTAATCCTTGGAGCGCGTGTTGGTGTTCTCGATAATCGCGGCGATGGGCGCGCCGGTGGTATGTCCATCGACCACACCGGCGATGATGTGGGCGGCGTCGGCCTCGCGGCGTTTGGTCGCGGTCTCGTCGCGGCCGGGGGCTCGACGGTCCAAAAAGGCCTGCAGCTTCTTCTGATCCACGGCGATGCCCGCCGGGATGCCGTCGAGTGAGCAGCCGATAGCAGGGGAGTGCGACTGGCCGAAAATGCTCAGATGTAAAACGTTGCCAAAGGTCGAGGACATGCTATTCCTCCTCGAGCGTGACCTTGCCGCCCAGCAGGCGGTAGTGTTCGAAGAAATCGGGATAGGACTTGTTGACGGCCTCGGCGCCGTGGATCACGACCTCGCCGGTGGCGCGGCTCGCGGCGATAGCGGCCATCATGGCGATGCGATGGTCGTTGTGCGAATCGACCTCGCCGCCGGTGAAGGCATCGACACCTTTGATGATGAGGTCATCGCCGGCAATGCGCACCTGCGCGCCCAGCGCGGTGAGCTCGCGGGTGGTGGTGACCAGACGGTCGGATTCCTTGATGCGCAGACGGGCGCAATCGCGAATAAAGGTGCGGCCCTGTGCCAACGAGGCCACGGCCGAGATGACGGGCACCAGGTCCGGAATGTCGTGGGCACTCATCTCAAAGCCGGCGAGCTTGTCGGACTGCACGGTGGCAGCGTTGGTGGAGCGCACGATGCGGGCGCCAAAGCGCGAAAGCGCGGCAAGCACGTTACGGTCGCCCTGCGCGGAGCTCAGGGATACACCCTCCACGGTGATGGGGTCGGTGCCGATGGCGCCGGCGCACAGCCAAAAGGCCGCATTGGACCAATCGCCCTCGACGGCCACGCTGCCGGGCGTGCGGTACGAGCCGCTGTTTACGCGGAAGTTTGTGACCTCGGGCTTGTCATTCTTGGCGGGGATGCGCTCGACGTTGACCTCGACGCCAAAGGCCTTCATGGCCTGGATCGTCAGGTTGATGTAGGGGCGGCTCTCGATGAGGCCGGTTACCTGCACACAGGAGGGCTGGGCGAGCAACGGGGCTGCCAGCAGCAGGCCCGAGATGTACTGCGAGCTCACGTTGCCCGGCAGCACAAAGGTGCCCGGGCGCATGCGTCCGCTCGTCTTGAGCGGAAAACCGCCCAGACCCTGCAGGTCGCAGCCGGCGGCGATGATCTCGTCCGAGAGCGGGGACAGCGGGCGGGCGCCCAAGCGGCCCTGGCCTACGAAGGTGGCATCCGCACCCAGCGCGCAGGTGACAGGCAGCATAAAGCGCAGCGTGGAGCCGCTCTCTCCGCAGGAAAGCGTTCTTTCTCCGGTCACGCTTCCCCGCAGGGCCTTGCCAAACAGGTCGCCCACACCCTTAACGCCGGTGGTGCAGGTTACGTTGCCTACCATCCACTGCATAGCGCCGGCCTGAACGGTGACGGGCGCCTGGCTCAGGTCGCAGATAACCTGGCGGCGACGCACGTTCATTTCGCTGGCGAAGTAAGCATTCATG
>USDH01000238.1 GCA_900553415.1 uncultured Collinsella sp.
GTGGTCAACGTGACGCGTAAGCGCGCCGCCAATATGGCCGCCGGTCCCATGCCCGTCTATGTCGTGCTCGTGATCGATGCCGCCACCGGCCAGAACGGTCTGAACCAGGCGCTCGAGTTTAACGAGGCGCTGGGCCTGGACGGTATTATCATGACAAAGCTCGACGGCACGGCAAAGGGCGGTATCGCCATGGCCGTGGCCGAGAAGCTCAAGCTCCCGATTCTGCGCGTGGGCGTGGGCGAGCAGGTCGATGACCTACAGGAGTTCAATGCCAAAGATTTCTGCCGCGCCCTGGTGGGCGAGTCCAATTAAGGAGTGACTAGTGTTTGATTCTCTGAGCGATCGCCTCAACGACACATTTAACCGCCTGCGCGGCAAGGGTAAGCTGACCGAGGCCGATATCACCTCGGCCATGCGCGACATTCGCATGGCGCTGCTCGAGGCGGACGTCAACTTCAAGGTCGTTAAGGAGTTTGTCGCTAAGACCAAGGAGCGCTGCACGACCGCCGAGGTCATGGAGTCGCTGTCGCCAGCACAAAACGTCGTCAAGATCGTGCTCGACGAGCTCACCGAGATGCTCGGCTCCACAGAGAGCAAGCTCGTCTTTAGTAACCGCATTCCCAATGTCATCATGCTCGTGGGCCTGCAGGGCTCCGGTAAGACCACGGCTGCCGTAAAGCTGGCCTACCTGCTCAAGAAGCAGGGCCGCTCGCCGCTGCTCGCCGCGTGCGACGTCTATCGTCCCGCCGCTGCCGACCAGCTGGCCACGCTTGGTGGCGAGATCGGCGTGCCGGTCTTCCGCGGTGACGGCGCGCACCCGGTCGACATCGCCAAGGGCGCCATCCAGGAGGCCGTCGACCACCTGCGTGACGTGGTCATCGTCGATACCGCCGGTCGTCTTCAGATCGACGAGCAGATGATGCAGGAGGCCGTCGACATCAAGAAGGCCGTCAAGCCCGACCAGGTGCTGATGGTCGTCGATGCCATGACCGGCCAGGATATCGTCAATGTGGTCTCGACGTTTGCCGAGCGCACCGACTTTGATGGCGTGATTATCTCCAAGCTCGACGGCGACGCCCGTGGCGGTGGCGCACTTTCGGTGCGTCAGGTGACCGGCAAGCCCATCAAGTTTGTGAGTATGGGCGAGAAACCCGATTCGCTGGAGCCGTTCTACCCCGACCGCATGGCCAAGCGAATCTTGGGCATGGGCGATGTCGTCGGCATTATCGAGAAGGCCCAGGAGGCAGCCGATGCAGAGCAGCTTGAGGCTGCCGAGCGTATGCTGCGCGAGGGCTTCACCATGAACGATATGCTCGACCAGATGAAAGCCGTCAAAAAGATGGGCGGCATGAAGGGTATCCTGGGCATGCTTCCCGGTGGCCAGCGCGCGCTCAACCAGATGGGCGGCAACTTGGACGAGGGCATCTTCGACAAGAACGAGGCCATTATCATGTCGATGACCAAGGAGGAGCGCCTGCGTCCCTCCATCATCAACGGCCAGCGCCGCGCGCGTATCGCCAAGGGCGCCGGTGTGACCCCCACTGAGGTCAATAGCCTTATGAAGCAGTGGGGCGAGATGAATAAGATGATGGGCCGCATGCGCTCGATGGCCAATCAGGCACAGGCTGGTGGCAAGAAGGGCAAAAAGGGTAAGAAGGGCAAAAAGATGCGCATGCCCAATATTCCCGGTCTGGATGCCATGGGCCTGGGCGGCATGGGCGGCCTTGGCGGTCTTGGGACGGGCGGCCCTAAGTCCGATATGGATCTGCTGCGTCAGATGGAAGCGCAGATGCGTAATAAAAAGTAACGGCTGGTTAGCCGAGTGCAGCGAAGGCCGCCCGGATGGTGTTCCAGGCGGCCTTCGCCGTTAGACCATTGTTTGTTGCGCACGTGGAAGTGCGTTCGCGCCAGGGTATTTGCCGCTAGTGGCAACCGCAGCCCTCATGGCCCTCGTGCTCGTGATGGCCGTGGCAGCCACAGGATTCGCCGTGCTCATGGGCGTGCTCGTGGTCATGGTCGTGGCAGCCGCACGTGGCCTCGCCGTTCTTTGCGAGCGTGCCGGCAATGAGGGCCTCGACGCAGGCGTCGCAGCTGCCCTGGGCGCCCGCGTAGACCGTGATGCCGGCCTGGGTGAGCGCGTTGATAGCGCCGCCGCCGATACCGCCGCAGATGAGCGTGTCGACGCCCAGCTCATTCAGCAGCAAAAGCAGCCCCGTCTGGAAAAATCCGCTGTAGCGGCGCTTCTCCACCACGTAATCGGTGGGCTGAGGATCGAGCAACGGCGAGGTCTGGGCCTCCGGGGTGCCGGCAATGCCGTGGGTGCCCCACAACGCCAGCTCGCGATCGATGCCCGGGATATGGGCGTCGTTGGTGAAGACGACGGGCATACCGGCGGCGCGGGCGGCCGTCGTGAGCTTGGCCGTCTGCTGGATAGCGGGCAGGAGCACGGGCTCGAGCGGAGTGCTGGTGGGATCGCCCAGCTCGTCGATGACGAGCAGCGCGCACTTCGCGCGATCGATGGAAGTGAGGTCGATGAGGTCGTTGTTGTTCTCGTCGCCGAGCATGGATGTTCCTTTCTCGCTAACGGGTCTTCCGATTCCCGTCCCGTT
>USDH01000239.1 GCA_900553415.1 uncultured Collinsella sp.
TTTTTCCAGAAATCAAATTTTACATACGCCTTGTGTTTTTGATTTCCTTTGTTGTTTCAATTATAGTACATAGAAAGCATAATCTAAATGAGATTTTTTATTTAAAATGTACAAAAAATTATTATGATAAAAAAACAACGGAGAAAATATTGTAAAATGTATTTACCGTAAAAGCAAGAGCTAACCGACATCAAAATCAGTTAGCTCTTAATTTTATAAATAATTAATGTTGCCAAATCGTTGCCAATTTGCACTCACAAGTGCCGTAAATGGCGTGGTTAAGCCATTTGTCGGATGTGATATGTCATTCAAATTCAATAGTTGCCGGCGGTTTACTCGTAACGTCATAAACAATTCTGTTTACGTGTTTAACCTCGTTTATAATTCGTCTTGAAACAGTATCGAGCACATCATAAGGTATTCTCGCCCAATCGGCCGTCATAAAATCGGTCGTCGTGACGCCGCGCAGGGCCAGGGTGTAGTCATACGTGCGGCTGTCGCCCATGACGCCAACGGACTTGATGTCGGGCAGAACCGCAAAGTACTGCCAGCAGCTGTGCTCGGAGTTGCGCTCGCCGGTCTGCTCAAACAGACGCTGGTTGTAGGCGTCGAGCTCCTCGCGCACGATGGCGTCGGCTTCGCGCAGCGCCTCAAGACGGTCGCGGGTGATGGCGCCAAGGCAGCGGACGCCCAGGCCAGGACCGGGGAACGGCTGACGCTCAACCAGCTTCTCCTTGTCGACCGCGCCGATGATGCGGATGGCAAGGCCCGGGCCCGGGAAGGGCTGGCGGAACACGATGTGGCCCGGCAGGCCGAGCGCCAGACCAAGCGCGCGGACCTCGTCCTTAAAGAAGTGATCAAGCGGCTCGATAAGGTCGAAGTGCACGCCCTCGGGGAACGGAATCAGGTTGTGGTGGCTCTTGATGGTGGCCGTCTTGCCGCCCGTCTTGCGAGCGCCGGACTCGATGATGTCGGGGTAGATGGTGCCCTGAGCCAGGTACTTGACCGGCTTGCCATCGCACTCGAGCTGCTGAGCAACCGCGAAGAACTCTTTCCAGAACTGCGTACCGATGATGCGGCGCTTCTCCTCGGGCTCGGTAACGCCGGCCAGAAGCTCGGCATAGCGGTCCTCGGCGTGGACGTGGATAAAGTCGACGTCAAACTGCTTGGTGAAGACCTCCTCCACCTGCTCGGGCTCGCCCTTGCGCAGTAGGCCGTGGTTGATGAACACGCAGGTCATCTGCTTGCCCACGGCGCGGGCGCCCAGCGCAGCCACGACGGAGGAGTCGACGCCACCGGACAGGGCCAGAATCACGCGGTCGTCGCCGACCTTCTCGCGGAACTCGGCCGTCATGGTCTCGACCAGGTTGTCCATGCTCCAGTTGGGCTCCAGGCCGCAGATCTCAAACAGGAAGTTGCTCAGCAGCTGCTGACCGTACTCGGAGTGCTTGACCTCGGGGTGGAACTGCGTGGTGAAGATCTTGCGCTCGACGCACTCCATGGCGGCAACCGGGCACACGTCGGTGCTGGCGGTAACGGTAAAGCCCTCGGGCACCTCGGACACGGCGTCGCGATGGCTCATCCACACGGTCTGCTCCATAGGCGTGGAGTTAAAGAGCTTGGCGCCGGCCGTACGCGTGATGGTGGCGCGGCCGTATTCGCCCACCTCGGAGTGGCCGACCTTGCCACCGAGCGTCACGGCCGTGATCTGATGGCCGTAGCAAAAGCCCAGGACGGGAAGGCCCAGGTCAAAGATGGCAGGATCGATGGACGGAGCGTCCTCGGCATACACGGAGGCCGGGCCGCCAGAAAGGATGAGCGCAGAGGCGTTCATCTCGCGAATCTCGTCGGCCGAGATGTCGCAGGGGACAATCTCGGAATACACGTTGAGGTCGCGGACGCGACGGGCAATGAGCTGACCGTACTGCGCACCAAAGTCGAGTACGAGGACCTTTGCGGAAGCATTTTGATCCATGGTTTCCCCCTCTTGTTGGCGGGGAGCCGGTGCCCGCCCGCGCGAATGAACGAAAATAGCTTTCATAGTGTACACGTTATATGGGGTTTCTCGTCCCTCGCAGCCATCAGCGCACGGCAAACGCACGACCTGGGCCCCTATTTGACGGCAATTGAAGTGTTACCAAACGTTGCAGATGATGTAATACGTTTGAACATTGGACGCCCTGTGCCACAATACTGCCGAACGACTCCGCCTCTGCGGCGGCAAATACGATAGGAATACCAGCATGAAGCGCATCCTTCTCATCGCCACGGGCGGCACCATCGCATCGACCGAGGACGGCAATGGCCTCTCCCCCGCCCTGACCGGTGAGGAGCTCGCTCAGAGCGTCCCCGAGATCTCGGGCCTCTGCGAGCTCGACGTGGTGCAGCCCATGAACATCGACAGCACCAATATGCGCCCCAGTGACTGGATGCGCATCCGCAACGTCATCGTTGAAGGCTATGCCGATCACGACGGCTTCGTGATTCTGCACGGCACCGACACCATGAGCTACACCGCGGCAGCGCTTTCCTACCTGATC
>USDH01000240.1 GCA_900553415.1 uncultured Collinsella sp.
GATTGGCATCCAAGCAGCTCAACCTCTCCCCCACGAGCCTCGCCGCCACCCAGCGGCATCGACTCTGGCCTGATGACCATGGTCGGAGGATGGCCTGCCGAGCAATACGTTGCGCGTCCGGCTTTAAGGTCAATCTTGGCGATAAAGGCCGTCACGAACGTCTCGACCCTCGAAAAGCCCATGAGCATGCTGTTAAGGGAGCGTGCCATGCGGGCCGGTCCAGCGCCCTCCCAAGCATATGCCGTCAGGGCCGTCTTGACGAGCGCGGACATCGATGCGGCCTCAATGCCTTTGCCAGACACATCACCCAGAATCATGACGGCGCAGTCGTCGGGAAGACGAATGAGCGTATAAAAATCGCCGCCGACCAACGCCGAGTTCGTGGCCGACAGGTACACCGAATCGGCGGCGATTCCCGGAACATCCCCCAGTGAATTTCTCATGCCAATCTGAAGGGTCTGAGCGATATGGCGCTCCTCGCGCTTTTGAGATTCGCCTTCGTAGATCAGTTCAAAGTCATGCGCCAAGTGCACCAAGTAGTCATATTCAAGGTCATCAATCGGCTCTTGGCTACCATCACGAAGCAGCAGCGCGCGCGTAGTCGGGCTCTTCGCAACAGAAGCAGGAACGATCGCGTCGTTACTGTGCTTGCCATCGCCCTCAGAGCGCGGGCGCCCCGCCTCGATGCCGGAGTCGACGTAGAGACCTTGACAAGGCAGACCATGCGCCCTAAGCCAGCCTCCCATAGGCATCGATTCGTCAACGCGAGTTATACGGACGTGTTTAAGGTCCTCTGCACTCGTGCCGCCCAAAACAGATGCCTCAAAGCCATCAGGGCCAGCCCCCAGACGTGCCGCCGGCGCCGTCGTGGAAAAGAAAAGCTTCTCGGGATCGTCCGGCAAAGCAACGCGACTGCCGCCTTCAAAATCTATGACGTAGGAGTCCAGACTGGCGTCATACTCAACAGGGCAAAAATGGCAGTTGAGCATATTGCAGATCTCGGACGATACCGCCTGGGTAGCCGCGGCGGAATCGTCTAGAAAGGTAAACAACTCGTCACGCAAGACATTGAGCGAGCGGCCAAGCTCGGCCGTGCGACGAGAGCGAAGGCTCGATGCCATGCCGACCAGCTGGATAGACAGGTAATCGCAAATGACCTCGAGTACATTAACGTCATAGGCGAGCGGTGCCTGGGGGCGTTTCCAACCAACTTCCAGCACGCCAAGGATCTGCGTACCGTAAAAAACGGGAAGACAGATCTCGCTGCGGTACGGAGGCATATCCTGCATGCGCAACAGGTGCTTAGAACGATTGTCCAGGTCCATGAACATACCGGAGGCGGCCCTATCGCCCTCAAGGTCCTGTTGAATCGACAAGCGACAAGCACGCGACTCCCGAAGAACATACGTCGGAATACCAGCGCCATACGGCAAGAACTCGGGCAGGTAGCTGTCGTACAGCTCCTTGGAAACACCGCGTAGCTTAAAACCGCCGCTCTCAGAAAAATAGATAGCGGCACCCGAAGCATCGAGCGTTCCTACAAGCTGGTTCAAAACGGTATCAAGCAGGCTGGGTAACTCATCGGAGCCCACCGTGCTCATAATGACCGACAACGTGCCCGAGAGACGCTTATTCGCCACCCTGAGCTCCGATAGCGCACGCTTGAGTTGACGGTCGTGAGAATACTGTTCCTCGATACTGTGAAGCGCCACCAGGACACGTGGTGCACGGCGCCCAAAGATGCGTGGAGGCGTTACGGAGCCCGCACGAACCAAGACGGGGATAAAAGAGCCGTCACTCAGCTTGAGCATCAGTTCGTTCTCGGAGCCATCAGTTTCAAATGGCAGACGATGTTCCGTCGCACGTTCAAAAGCGGACGAGTACAGGACGTCTTTAACATCTCCACCGATGACGTCGGCGCGTTCCTCGCACATCAAACCAAGTAAGCGATTATTCACATGCAGAATGGTTCCGTCGAGCTCGCAGATGATGACAGCATCGCTCGTGATCTCGACTAGCTGGGCAACGTCTGCCCACTCGTTGCGTTCAAGCGTTTCCATCGTGGACCTCACCGTCTATCGGTAACAAAAAAGCCTCCGAAGAGGCTTCTCAAATGCGATGGTGTCGGAGGCGGGACTTGAACCCGCATGACCAAAAAGCGGTCACTAGCACCTCAAGCTAGCGCGTCTGCCAATTCCGCCACTCCGACATGCTATGTTGTTGATTCACGGTTCGTTTTGTTGGACCCGCGTGTTCAACGAGGAAGATAATAACCTATGATTCAAGAACTGTGCAAGCACTTTTTTCAAAAAAGTTTACGAATTTGTAAATGCGCAGGTAGACTGACCTGTTCGGGCCGGAATGAGGTTGCCTTCCAACGCGTCCTCGGGCATGCGGCATTATTTTGATCCGCGCTTCGCGCTACAAAATAATGCCGCCCCCTGCGGAATGCGTTGGAAGGCAACCTCATTCCGGCCCTAGGAGTATGTACTCCGGACACAGTTCTCAAACATGTTCTGGGGGCTGATGCAAATTTGGT
>USDH01000241.1 GCA_900553415.1 uncultured Collinsella sp.
ACCGTACCCGTGTCTTGGCAGATCGGCACGCAGTCATCTGCGGCAACGCAAGCGTTTTGCACCAGTTGGTCCAATACGATGCGAGCACGGGCGCCGGTCTCGGTTTCGCGGGCAGCAACCAAGCCCGACAAAATGTCGTCGGGAACGCGCGTTGCCAGCTGCGGGATAAGAGGCAGCAGCGCCGCCTCGATATCACCAGGGGTTACCGTTAGCATGTAGTCACCTTAGAACGATTGTTTACTCGGGAAGATTCTCGAGACCCTTCTTAACGCTGGCGGCAGATTCCTGCAGGGCGGCCAGCTCTTCGGGAGTGAGATCGAACTCGACGATTTCCTCAACGCCGCCCTTGCCCAAACGGACGGGGATGTTCATGTACAGATCGCTCAGACCGTACTGACCGTCAATGTAGGCACAAACGCTCAGCACTTCCTTGGAATCGGTGAGGATAGCCTCAACCATCTTGGCAATGGAAGCGCCCGGGGCGTAGTAGGCAGAGCCCGTCTTCAGGAAGGAAACAACTTCGGCGCCACCCTTGGTGCAGCGCTTGGTAACCTCGGCGATGTCCTCTTCGCTCGCCAAGATGAGCTTGTCAATCGACAGGAATCGCTCGGCGATGACCTCGCCCACGCTTTTGCCCACGTGGCGGATACCCAGGGCAAACAGCACGCGACCAAGCGGCTGGCACTTGGACTTGTTAAGCTCGGCGATGATTTTCTCGGCCGTCTTGAGACCCACGGGAATGGGATCGCCTTTCTTGACGCCCTTTTTGCTGTTGGAGCTCGCGTACACGCGCCCCGTGTCCAGGCCTGCGATGTCATCGACCGTGAGCTGGTAGAAATCTGCGACATCGTGGATCAGGCCGGCGGCGATCATCTTGTCGACGATCTCGTCGCCCAGGCCGTCGACGTCCATGCAGCCGCGGCTCACCCAGTGGAGCAAGCGCTCCTTGAGCTGCGCGGGGCAATCGATGGACACGCAGCGGTAGGCCACCTCGCCGTCCTCGTGGACCACGGGGCTGCCGCACACGGGGCAGACCTCGGGCATGTGCCAGTCGACCGAATCGGCCGGACGCTTATCGAGCACCGGGCCCACGACCTCGGGGATTACGTCGCCTGCCTTGTGCACGATGATGGTGTCGCCCTCGCGCACGTTTTTGCGGCGGATCTCGTCGATGTTGTGCAGCGTGGCGCGCGCGATGGTGGAGCCGGCAACCGTCACCGGGTCGAACTCGGCGACCGGCGTGAGCACGCCGGTGCGGCCCACCTGGATGCGAATCTCGCGCAGGACGGTCTGCTTTTCCTCGGGCGGGAACTTAAAGGCAATGGCCCAGCGCGGCGCGCGGGCGGTAAAGCCCAGGTCAAGCTGCTGCTGGAAGCTATCGACCTTTACAACCACGCCGTCGATGTCGTAGTCCAGGTCGCCGCGATGCTCGAGCGCCTGGGCGCAGAACTCGTGGACCTCGGCCGGCGTGGCGCAGCGGGCCACGTTGGGGTTGACGCTAAAGCCGGCGCCACGCAGCCAATCGAGGAACTCGCGCTGGCTGTGGACGTGCAGCGGATCGGTATCGGCGATGGCGTAGATAAAGGTGGCGAGGTCGCGGCGCGCCGTGACCTTGGGATCCTTCTGACGCAAGGATCCGGCGGCAGCGTTGCGCGGGTTGGCGAAGGGGTCGCGACCCTCGGCATCGGCCTCGTCGTTCAGACGAACAAAGCTGCCCTTGGGCATATAGACCTCGCCGCGTACCTCAATGGTGCGCTCGCGGTCGGCGCCCATGTGGGCGAGCGCCGGCTCGGACAGGTGCATGGGCACGTCCTTGATGGTGCGGACGTTGAGCGACACGTCCTCGCCCGTGGTGCCATCGCCGCGCGTGGCCGCGCGCACGAAGGTGCCGTTTTGGTAGGTAAGTGCCACGCCCAGGCCGTCGATCTTAAGCTCGCAGGTATAGGTGACGCTACCGGCACCGAGGGCATCCTCGGTGCGCTGGAGCCACGCATCAAGTTCGTCCAGATCCATGGCATCGTCCATGGAATACATGCGCGCCATGTGCGTGACCGGCGTAAACTGCTCGCTCACGTATCCGCCCACGCGCTGGGTATAGCTGTCGGGCGTCACCAGGTCGGGATAGGCCGCCTCGATCTCCTGCAGCTCAACGAGCATTTTGTCGAAGGCGGCGTCCGTGATCTCGGGCGCGTCAAGCATGTAGTAGCGATAGGCGTGGTAGTCGAGCTCGTGGCGCAGCTCGGCCGCGCGCGCTGCCGCCTGGGCACGGGCATCGGCCGGTGCGGCGGCATCCGCGCTCGCGGGCGTTTCGGTATCGATGTCCACGCCGTCACCAAACAGGCTCGATTGCTCCATAGCGGCACTCCTTCGCTCGATTTCAAACGGATACAAGAGTACCACCGGTCACCATGGCGCCGAATAACCCTTTCGAACCGCACCGAATCGGCAGCCGCCAGACTAGGGTGGATCGCGCGATTAAACCATGCCCTTGCCAGTTCTAAATGATCCGTTTTCCTCCGTCCCCAACGGATC
>USDH01000242.1 GCA_900553415.1 uncultured Collinsella sp.
CCAAGCCCTGCGCGCACAATGCGACCAGGGCATCGTCACTCGCATCCATATACTGCGTAAACTCAACCTCGACGCAATCGGTATAGGCATGGACCGAAGCTACCTCGGGCGCCGCCGTCGACACCAAACCAATGTTCACCTCAGTCTGAATCGGCGGCACGCGCAGCCAAGCCGAACGCGCCTCCTCATACCCGTCCTTAGTCACGCGCACCTGATACCAGCCGGTCGGCGTGTTCCAGTTGTACGCGCCATCGACACCCGTCGCAAGCGGATTGTCCTGCTCATACTCCTCGGCATCCCAACGCACTGCATTGGTACCGGCGGCATCGTCGGCGCTCCACAGCTCAACCGTTGCGCCCTCGACCGTATTGGACAACAGGCCCTCGTACACCACGCCCGCAGGGTCGGGTGCAGCCTTGGCAGCCACATTGCGATAACGCGCCTCGAAGATCGACTGCATCTTCTCGTCCGAGATCAAGCCGTCCTTGTTGGCCTTGTAGACCTCGGCATCGGTCAGCTCACCCCAGTTGACCGTAATACGATTCTGGCACGCGCGCTCCACCTGCTCACAGGCGACATCGTAGGCGCACTCGGCATTGGTCAGCTTAATCGCGCGCTCCGAACCCACGCTGGTCGAAGCCGCGTCATAGGCAGCGCCCACCACGGTACCCGCCGAACCGGCCGTCAGCACGCCGGCGATTGTCATAATGGTGCCCACCGCCACATCGGTGCTGTCGTGGCAGAGCTGGCGATACAGCAGATCCTCAAACGCACGCGCCTTCTCCATGGCGTCACGCAGCGCGTAAATGCACTTCCAGTCGTCCTCGGTCTTCTCGGGCTTGGCAAGCAAGCGCGTATGCTGAAGCTCATAGCCCTCGCGCTCGCCCTTCACCTTCTGCATACGGACGTTCACGTTCTCCCAGTTCTTGCTGGCATCGTTCACGCCGTAAATGCCGGTAAAGATGCCGATGCCCTGGGTCGCCGCGGGAAACGCCTGTCCGGCCGCCTTCCACGCATCGGTCTTAAAGACCTGGCCGAACATCTCACACTCGATCTTGTAGCTTTTGAGCGAACGAATCGTGCGGATGAGCTTCATGTGGGCGCTGACGTCACCGTTGCGCTTCCAAGCCATAAGCCAACCGCGAATCGTAGAGTTATTGAGGCTATGGACCACATTCCAGTTGTCGTACAGGTTGTCCAGAATGTCGCACTGCATGGCGATCGAGTTAAACAGAAGCGCCTGGTTCTTGTTGTTATTGGAGTTCTCGATAAACTCCGACTCGATATAGGCCGTCTGCTCGCCATCGGGCGCGGCGACCTTAAAGCCCTTGACAGTATCGTCGTCAGCCGCCTTGTAGCTCAGCGAGCTGCCGAGCGCCTGGCCCAAATCGTTAAACCCGCTCGTCGACTGGCCGTTGTACTCGCTGGCCTTAATGCCCGCACACTTGTTGAGCGCCGCAGCGGTTGCGTCATTCCAGCTTCCGTATTGGTTGAGCCGGCCGACACCCATCGACTGGCCCACCAGATCCTCGGCCTGCTGGGCAATAAACTCCGCTCGCGATGCATGGTCGACGAGTTCCTTGATGGCCGCCGCATCCGCAGCGTTCGCGCCCTGGGCCGACGCGAGTTCCTGGTACCAATCCTCGCCGGTGCCGTACGCGTCCTCAAAGATCATCTTGTCCACATTGACGCCATAGCTGTCGCCCTGCTTGGTCAGCAGCGCCGACGAGCCACCAACCGCAGCCTTAAGCTCGGCGGCAAACTGCGCCGCCTCGTCGTTGCCAGCATCATCACCCTCGCCACTACCAGCGGCAGGAGCACGGCGAACCTTACGCGCGTTGCCGCCCTCGTCCTTGCCGTCCTTGTCCTCCTCGGCAAGCGCATCGGCGACCATCTGGTCAATCGCGTCGTTAAAGGCCTCGTCGACATCATTAAAAGAGTTATCCATCATATACTCGTGCCACTGCTGCACGGCATTCGAGAACTCCTGCTGGCGCTCCTCGGCCGCGGCGGAATGCTTTTTGGCCGAAGCTTTGGCGTCAAAACTCAGCATGGTCATAAGCTGAGCATTGGAGATGCGGTAGGTCTGCGGCATAAAGATTTGCTCAAAGTTACCGCAGTTCACATAGGTCGAGTCATTCGCCTTGTTAAACTCGTCGAGCAGCTTAAGGTAACCCTCGTCCACATACTCCGCCACATAGCGCACACGGGTGCCCTCGCGCGACTTTTGAGTCAGAGGAATCGTCACCGTCTTGCCATCCACGCAGTCCACGTACAGGTCGAGCGTGTCGGCGGCCTCTTCGTTTCCCACCTCGAGCGTGATATCAAAGGTCCAGTAGGCGTTCTTCTTTTGTGGTAGATGATGGAAGGTCCACAGGCTCTTGCCGGTGTCCTTGCCGTCCTTGACCAAGTTTTGCGTACCGCCACGATACGTCACATCAAAGTTCCAGACCGAAGCACCCGGAACATAGCGCACATAATTGCGAGCCGTCACATCGGCGGCAGCGGCGGCAACATCG
>USDH01000243.1 GCA_900553415.1 uncultured Collinsella sp.
CGATGGAGCAGATTCGCCGCCGGTTAGTATACCCGCGCTTCGCATACCCCCACGTAAACCACAGATGACGGGGCGGGTCTGGGCCGATTGTCTCAATCTGTAACAGTTACGAGACAAAACCGGGTCTACACGTTACAGATTGAGACGAACTCAAACATCGCAAAACATAATCTCGATCTGTAACAGTTAGAGTTCATTTTCCCCGCTAGATGTTACAGATTGAGATGTTTGGTAGGGGCTGCCAACGATTGAGCAGCCACCCTCATCTGTAACGAAATGTCATACATTTCTTTCTATACTGGACACCCCCAGGGGGTATGGGTGTATAGTATCGGATGGTTAACATTTCCGACACTACGTCACAGAAAGGAGAAGCCATGGCTCAAGATAAGTTCGATGTGGGCGGCATGACGTGCGCCGCCTGCCAGGCGCACGTGGACCGTGCCGTGAGCAAGCTCGACGGCGTCCAAAGCGTCGCGGTCAACCTGCTCGCCGGCTCCATGCTGGTCGACTACGACCCCGCGCAGGTCTCCCCCGACGACATCTGTACCGCCGTCGATCGCGCGGGTTATTCGGCCTCGCCCGTTAGCACGGGCACCGATGCCGCCAACTCAAACGGCAACGCGCAAGCCAGGTCCGGCGCCGCCCATATGGAGTCGCCGACCAAAAAGTTGGAGGCCGCCGCCTCTGCCATGCGCACCCGCCTCATCGTCTCGATCGTATTCCTCATCCCACTGTTCTACATAGGCATGGGGCACATGCTCGGCTGGCCGCTGCCCGGCATTTTCACCGACCATACCCACAGCATGACGCTCGCCCTCACCGAACTCGTCCTGCTCATCCCCATCGCCTATGTCAACGACGCATACTTTATCAACGGGTTTAAATCGCTCGCGCACGGCGCGCCCACCATGGACGCCCTTATTGCCGTGGGCGCCACCGCTTCCATCGCCTGGTCGCTCTACGCCATGTTCATCATGGCCGACCAATTAGCCGCGGGTCAGGTCCACGAGGCCATGATGACGAGCATGGACAATCTGTATTTTGAGAGCGCCGGCACGATCCTGTCGCTCGTCACCGTGGGCAAATACCTCGAGACGCGCAGCAAGTCCAAGACCGGCGGCGCCATCGAGGCGCTCATCGACCTGGCACCCAAGACCGCGACCGTCGTGGCAGAGGACGGCAGCGAGGCCACCGTCGACGTCGACAACATCCTTCCCGGCCAGGTCCTGCGCGTGCGCCCCGGCGAGTCCATCCCCGTCGATGGCGTGGTGCTCGAGGGCAGCTCGGCCGTGGACGAGAGTGCGCTCACCGGCGAGTCCATCCCCGTGGAAAAGACCGCCGGCGACACCGTCAACGCCGCCACCGTCAACCGCACCGGCTCGTTTACCTTCCGCGCCACGCGTGTGGGCGCCGAGACATCGCTCGCCAAAATTATCCAGCTCGTCGAGGACGCCAACGCCACCAAGGCGCCCATCGCCCGCATGGCCGACAAGGTCGCCGGTGTGTTCGTGCCCGTGGTGTTCGTGATCTCGGCCGCGACCTTTGCGGTGTGGATGGCACTGACCGGCAGCATAAACGAGGCACTCACCTCCGCCGTGGCCGTACTGGTGATCAGTTGTCCGTGTGCGTTGGGCCTGGCCACACCCGTCGCCATTATGGTAGGCACCGGCAAGGGCGCCGAGATGGGCATTCTGTTCAAGAGCGCCGAAGCGCTGGAGAATCTGCGCAGCGTGGGCACGGTGGTGCTCGATAAGACGGGCACGGTCACCCGCGGCAAGCCTGCCGTGACTGATATCGTGGTAGCAACGCGCGCTGACGGCTCACCCGCCATGAGCGAAAAGGCGCTGCTCAAGCTGGCCGCCGCGCTGGAGCGATCAAGCGAGCACCCGCTGGCCGAGGCGATTATGGCCGAGTGTGAGACGCGCGGAATTGTCGCGCGCATGGTCGAGGACTTTACTGCCGTGCCCGGTCGTGGCGTTACGGCGCGCGAGGGACAAAATGTCATCGCAGCCGGCAACGTACGCCTGATGGACGAGCTGGGCGCGAAGGTTCCCGCCGGCCTTGCCGAACAGTTCGCCGCCGAGGGCAAAACACCGCTGTTCTTTGCCAAGAACGGCGAGCTTGTCGGTACCATCGCCGTGGCTGACGAGGTCAAAGAGACGAGCGCCGAGGCCATCGCCGCGCTCCACAAGCTCGGCGTCGACGTACGCATGCTCACCGGCGACAACCGCGTGACGGCCGAGGCCATCGCCCGCCGCGTGGGGCTGAGCAGCGAGCAGGTCATCGCCGACGTCCTCCCCGCCGACAAGGAGCGCCACGTGCGCGAGCTGCAGAATGCGGGCAGCATGGTCGCCATGGTGGGCGACGGCATCAACGACTCTCCCGCCCTGGCGCACGCCGACGTGGGCCTTGCCATCGGCACCGGTGCCGACATCGCCAAAGAGGGGGCAGATGTAGTGCTCATGCGCAGCGACCTCATGGATGTTGCGCGGGCCATCGAACTTTCGCGCGC
>USDH01000244.1 GCA_900553415.1 uncultured Collinsella sp.
TGCCTGCTGGGACTGGACTCACGAGTACGGCGGTATCATCGTCGAGCAGATCAAGCGCATGGGCTGCTCCGTCGACTTCGATAACGAGCGCTTTACCATGGACGAGGACTACGCGCAGGCCGTACGCAAGGTCTTCTGCGACTGGTACCACGACGGCCTGATCTACCGTGGTAAGCGCATCGTTAACTGGTGCCCCAACTGTACCACCGCCATCTCGGACGACGAGGCCGAGTATAAGGACGAGAAGGGCCATCTGTGGCACCTGCGCTACCCGCTGACCGAGCCGGTCAACGGCCAGGACTACATCGTCGTCGCTACCACGCGCCCCGAGACCATGCTCGGCGACACGGGCGTCGCCGTCTCCCCGAAGGACCCCGAGAAGGCCGCCTTTGTGGGCAAGACCGTCAAGCTCCCCATCGTCGACCGCGAGATCCCCATCTTTGAGGATTGGCACGTCGATGCCAACTTTGGCTCCGGCTTCGTCAAGGTCACCCCGGCCCACGACCCCAACGACTACGCCATGGGTCAGGCCCACGACCTGCCGCAGATCAATATCTTCGATGAGCACGCGGTGGTCGTCGATGGCTACGGCGAGTTCACCGGCATGAACCGCGACGAGTGCCGCGAGGCCGTCATCAAGTGGTTTGAGGAGCACGACCTGCTCGATCACGTCGAGGACCTCGATCACTCCGTCATGCACTGCTACCGTTGCGACTCCGCGCTGGAGCCGTGGCTGTCCGAGCAGTGGTTTGTGGCCGTCGACAAGCTCAAGGGGCCGGCGCTCGACGCCGTCAACTCCGGCAAGGTCACCTTCCACCCCGCGCGTTGGACGCAGACCTACACCACCTGGATGGAGAACCTCAAGGATTGGTGCATCAGCCGCCAGCTGTGGTGGGGCCACCGCATCCCCGTGTTCTACTGCGAGGACTGCGGCTGGGAGGACGCCCTCACCGAGGACACCGATGTGTGTCCCAAGTGCGGCGGCCATCACGTGCATCAGGACGAGAACGTGCTGGACACCTGGTTCAGCTCGCAGCTGTGGACCTTCGCCACGCAGGGCTGGCCGCAAAAGCCGGAGCTGCTCGAGGGCCATCACCCCACGACGGCGCTCGTCACCGCACGCGACATCATCGCGCTGTGGGTCGCCCGTATGGTCATGAGTTCGCTGTATTTCTTGGACGAGGTGCCGTTTAAGGACGTCGTCATCTACCCGACGATCCTGGCCAAGGACGGCAGCCGCATGTCCAAGTCCAAGGGCAACGGCGTAGACCCCATGGACCTCATTGGCATGTACGGCGCCGACGCCATGCGCTTCAACTTGCTCACGCTGTGCACCAACAACCAGGACGTCAAGTTTGACGCGAACATCGACAAGAAGACCAAGAAGCTCATCGACAGCCCGCGTACCGACCAGGCCAAGAGCTTTGTGACCAAGATCTGGAACGCCAGCCGCTTCCTGCTCATGAACATGGAGGGCTACACGCCCGGCGAGCCTGTCGTGGAGACGCCGGCCGACGCTTGGATGTTCAGCCGCCTGGCCAAGGCCGTGAAGATGGTCACCGAGGGTATTGAGAACTACACCTTTGGCGACATGGCCCGCGGCGTGCAGCAGTTCTTCTGGAACGAGGTCTGCGACTGGTACGTCGAGGTCACCAAGGCCCGTCTGAAGGGCGAGGGCCGTCTACAGGCGCAGCGCAACCTGATCTTTGTGCTCGACACCTCCATTCGCCTGATGCACCCGCTTGTGCCGTTTGTCACCGAGGAGATCTGGGACAACATGCCGGCGAGCGTGCTCGATCTGGACGCCGAGGGCAACGTGAACCGCGCCGAGGCGCTCATGATCGCCAAGTGGCCCGAGCCCGCCGACTACGCCAAGTATGTTGACGAGGACGCCGAGCGCGCATTTGAGCTGTGCCGTACCGTCGTGTCTGCCGCCCGCGCCACGCGTTCGCGTTATCGCTTGAGCCCCAAGGCTGAGCTCGACGTGGTCGTGCGCGCCGGTGCCGAGGACATCGAGAAGCTCGAGAGCCTGCGCTCGACCATCGAGCCGCTGGCCAACACCGCCTCGCTGGTCATGGGTACCGACGTCGAGAAGCCGGCCGCGAGCATTGCCGTGGTCGATAGCGGCGTCGAGGTCTTTGTGGTGCTCGAGGGCAAGGTCGATCTTTCGGCCGAGAAGGCGCGCCTGGAGAAGGAGATCGCCGCTGCTCAGAAGGAGCTCGCCGGCTGCGAGAAGACGCTCGCCAACGAGGGCTTTGTGGCCAAGGCCGCGCCCGCGGTGGTCCAGAAGAAGAGGGACCGTGCAGCTGAGCTCAAGGAGATCCTGGCGGCGCTGACTGCTCAGGTTGCTGACTTCTCGTAGGCGTTGTTGGGGGACGCGGTTTGGGGCATTGCTCGCTACTGCGGACACCTATTCCGCCGTTCTAACGAACGGCGGCTGACTCGACGCTGCAAACGCCTCTGATGGCCAATCTGCCGTTCAACTTCGGGCGCATGGGCATAAGCCCT
>USDH01000245.1 GCA_900553415.1 uncultured Collinsella sp.
GAGACCTTCTTGGGGTACGCGCGCCAGGTGCTCGACCAGGCCGACCTGCTCGAGGGCAAGTACAAAGGTACGTCCGAGCAGGTGCCGCACTTTAGTGTGAGCTGCCAGCATTATTCCTTTGCCGTTAATGCGTTTGTCGATGTGATCCGCGAGTTCGATGCCGCGCGCTACGACTTTACCCTGCGCGAGGAGCAGACCCACGAAATTATCGAGGATGTCGCGCATATGAAAAGCGAACTCGGCATCCTGTATCTGTCGGAGCACAATCGCGAGGTCATCGAGCGCATGCTTGCCGCCAACGAGCTCGTGTTCGAAGGGCTCTTCTGCGCCACGCCGCATGTCTTCGTCTGCGCCGACCATCCGCTGGCGGGCCGCTCCAGCGTGACGCTCGAGGATCTGGAAGACTACCCGTTCCTGTCCTACGAGCAGGGCAGCTACAACTCGTTTTACTATTCCGAGGAGCTGACCTCGACGTTCGAGCGTCGCAAAAATATCCGCGTGCGCGACCGTGCGACGTTGTTCAATTTGGCCATGGGCCTCAACGGCTACACGGTGTGCTCGGGCGTGATTAGCCACGAACTCAACGGCCCCGGCATTATCTCGATTCCGCTCGACGTGGACGAGTACATGGAGATCGGCATTATCACGCGTAAGAACACGACGCTCACGCGCTATGGGCAGGCCTATATCGACGCGATTCGTCAGCATATCTAGGCTGCTGTGCTCCGCGCGGGTCAAATCTCTTTATGGCAGTTCCAACTGATATAGGAAGTATCTATATCAAACTGTTATAAACGTATATTTTACGATGGCCATATAAGCGCTCATACTCTGTCTCAGTAAAGCAACCAATGCAAAGGGAGATATCTATGAGCACTTCGATTCAACCGAACGCGCCGTTTCGCGCCGATATCGTCGGCAGCTTTCTTCGTCCGCAGGCCGTAAAGGACGCTCGTGCTGCCTATGCGGCAGGCACGCTTGATGCCGAGGGGCTTAAGGCCGTCGAGGACGATGCCATTCGCGATTTGGTGGCCAAGCAGAAGGCCGCCGGCCTGCAGGTTATCACCGATGGCGAGTTCCGCCGCAGCTATTGGCACCTCGATTTTATGTGGGGCCTTAACGGCATTGAGCGCCGCACCTCACGCACGGGTTATATGTTCCATGACGAGGAGACGACGGCCGACACCGCCGTGGTAACCGGTCCCATTGGCGGCGAGAATCATCCGTTCGTCGAACACTTCAAATTTGTCAAGGCGCTCGAGGGGGAGGGCCAGGTCGCGCGACAGACCATTCCGGCGCCGATCCAGACGTTCTCCGAAGTCACGCTCGACCGCTGCGATGGCCAGCAGGAGAGCCTGCGCGCCGTCTACAAGACCGACGAAGAGCTCGCCGATGCCATCGCCACAGCATACCGCACCGTGATTGCCGACCTGTACGCAGCAGGCTGCCGCAATATCCAGTTTGATGACTGTACTTGGGGCATCTACTGCGACACCGATTTCGTGGCAAAGACCGGCATGAGCCCGGTCGACCTGCAAAAGGTGTCCGAGCTGGGTGTGGCGCTCAACAATGCCGCCATCGAGGGCAAGCCCGACGATCTGGTCATCAACACGCATGTATGCCGCGGCAACTACCACTCCACCTACGCTTTTGAAGGCGGCTACGATCCCATCGCTCCATATCTGTTTGCGCATGAGGACGTCGACGCTTTCTATCTGGAGTTCGACACGCCGCGCGCCGGTGGCTTTGAGCCGCTCAAGTACGTTGCCCCCGGCAAGAAGGTCGTGTTGGGTCTGGTGACTACCAAGGCGGCAGAGCTCGAGAACGAAGACGCCATCGTCGAGCGCATCCGCGAGGCGGTAAAGTACGTGCCGCTCGAGAACCTGTATCTGTCTCCGCAGTGTGGCTTTGCCAGCTGCGAGATTGGCAACAAGCTGACCGAGGACGAGCAGTGGGCAAAGATCGCCCTGGTCAAACGCATCGCCGAGCGCATCTGGAAGTAGTGCTGCCGTTCGCAGGGGCGTCGTGGTCGGAGCGGCATGCATCGCGTACAATGGTTCGGATCGTATCGTTCGGGCAGGTTATCCGATATGCCCGATCGCCCTTCCATTCGAAAGGACATCAATGCCCCAGTCCTCGACGCCCGCCGTCAGCGATGCCATCTATGACGCATCGTCGCTCGGCCGCCCGCGCATGTTCCTGCTCGGTCTGCAGCACCTGTTTGCCATGTTTGGCGCCACGGTGCTGGTGCCCGTGCTCACCGGTCTCTCGGTGTCGGCAACGCTTTTGTTTGCCGGCTTGGGCACGCTGCTGTTCCACTTCCTGTCGCGCGGTAAGGTGCCGGCATTTTTGGGCTCATCGTTTGCCTTTATTGCCGGTTATGCCGCAATTGCGCCCAACGGCGAGGCCGAGCTTTTGCCCTACGCCTGCCTGGGCGTTGCCTGCGCCGGTCTGCTCTATCCGGTGCTGGCAGCGCTGTTCCGTGCCTTTGGCGCCAAGCGTGTC
>USDH01000246.1 GCA_900553415.1 uncultured Collinsella sp.
CAGTGCGCCGACCGCCGATATATGGGGTCTGATAATTTTTACCAGCTAGGGCCTCTTACTCGTCTAGGAGATCTTCTGGCATGTCGTTGCCGTCGCCTAGATCGACAGGGGTTTCTTCGGGGGCAGAGCCGTCCTCGACACCTTCGCCCTCGGGCTTCTCCTTGGCGGCTGTCATGCGGGCTACGGCGCAGATGCGGTCATTGTCGTCGACGGTCATCATCTTGACGCCCTGGGTGGCACGACCAGTCTGGCTGATCTCGTCGGTCTTGACGCGAATGACCGTCGCGCCCTCCGTCACGATGAACAGCTCGTGCTGCGGGCCCACCGTCTTCATAGCCGCAAGGTTACCCTTACGCTCGGTCATTTGGATGGTATAGACGCCCTGGCCGCCGCGATTCTGCTCCGGGTAGTCCGCGACCGGCGTGCGCTTGCCGTAGCCGCGCTCGGTGATGACGAACAGATCGCCGTTGCCGTTAGTGACTTCCATGCCCAGAACGCTCACGCCGTCCTTCATGCCGATACCGCGAACACCGCTGGTATCGCGGCCGGTGGCGCGCACCTGCTCCTCGGAGAACATGATCGCCTTGCCCGCGGTGGTGGCCAGGATAATCTTGTCGCCCTCGCGCACGCGGCGCACGTTCAGCAGTGCGTCGTCGTCACGCAGGTTGATAGCGATCAGGCCGTCGCGACGGCTGCGGTCATATGCGCTCATCACGGTCTTCTTGACCATGCCGCTCTTGGTGGCAAACATCAGGTACTCGTCGGCCGGGAACTCGCGGCAGCTGATGACGCTCGCGATCTTCTCGCCCTCCTCGAAAGGCAGCAAGTTGACGATCGCGGTACCGCGTGCCTGGCGCGTACCTACCGGCAGCTCGTGCACCTTCAGGCGATAGACCTTGCCCTTGCTCGAGAAGAACAGCACGTACTCGTGCGTGGACGCGATGAACATCTCATCGATGACATCGTCCTCTTTGAGGTTGACGCCCGACACGCCCTTGCCGCCGCGCTTTTGGGCGCGGTAGGCGGCAACCGGGATACGCTTAACGTAGCCGGTGTGGGTGATTGTCACGACCATATCCTCGTCGGCGATGAGGTCCTCGACATCCAGGTCCTTCTCAACCTGGCTGATCTCGGTGCGGCGCTTGTCGCCGAACTTCTTGGAGATCTCGCGCATCTCTTCCTTGATGACGCCCAGGATCTTCTCCTCATGCGCCAGCAGGTCCTCGTAGTAGGCGATGGCGCGGCGCAGGCCGTCCAGCTCTTCCTGAATCTTGTCGCGCTCCAGGCCGGTCAGGCGGCGCAACTTCATCTCGAGGATGGCCGTGGTCTGCTCGGGCGTAAAGCCAAAGCGCTCGATCAAGCGGCTGCTGGCCTCGGAGTCGGTCTGCGAGGAGCGGATGATGCTAATGACCTCGTCGATATGGTCGAGAGCCATCAGATAACCCTCGAGGATATGCGCGCGGGCTTGGGCCTTCTTAAGGTCGAAGCGGGTGCGGCGAGTGACGACGTCGACCTGGTGGTCGATGTAGTGCTGCAGCATCTCACGCAGGCTCAGGCATTTGGGAACGCCGTTGACGAGCGCCAGGTTGTTGGCGCCAAAGGTCGTCTGCAGCGAGGTGTACTTATACAGGTTGTTGAGCACGACCTGCGGAATGACGCCCTTCTTGAGCTCGATGACCAGACGGATGCCCTTCTGGTTGGACTCATCGCGCATATCCGAGATACCCTCGATGCGCTTGTCGTTGACAAGCTGGGCGATCTTCTCCTGCAGGGTGCCCTTGTTGACCATGTAGGGAATCTCGGTAAAGACCAGGCGGCTGCGGCCGGTCTTGGTGGACTCCACATGTGCCTTGGCACGTACGGTAATGGAGCCGCGGCCGGTCTCGTAGCTCTGCTTAATGCCGGCGCTGCCCATGATGATGGCGCCGGTGGGGAAGTCCGGACCGGGCATGATCTGCATGAGCTCGTCGACGGTGGCGTCGGGGTTGTCGATCAGGTAGCAGGTGGCCTCGATCGCCTCGGTGAGGTTATGCGGAGCGATGTTGGTGGCCATGCCGACGGCGATGCCCTGGCTGCCGTTGACCAGCAGGTTGGGGAAGCGCGCAGGCAGCGCCACGGGCTCGGCGAGTGATTCGTCGTAGTTGGGCTGCCAGTCGACGGTATCCTTCTGCAAGTCACGCAGCAGTTCCATGGCGGGCTTGGCCAGGCGGCTCTCGGTGTAACGCATGGCCGCCGCGCCGTCGCCGTCGATGTTACCGAAGTTGCCGTGACCGTCGATGAGCGGCGTGCGCATGGAGAACCACTGCGCCAGGCGGACCATGGCCTCATAGACCGCTAAGTCGCCATGCGGGTGGTACTTACCGATAACTTCGCCGACCGTCCAGGCCGACTTCTTATGTGGGCGGTTGGGGTAGATGCCGCTCTCGTTCATCGCATACAGGATG
>USDH01000247.1 GCA_900553415.1 uncultured Collinsella sp.
ACGGCGAGGTCAAGATCGTCGACGAGTTCACTGGCCGCATCATGGAAGGCCGCCGCTATTCCGAGGGCCTGCACCAGGCCATCGAGGCCAAAGAGGGCGTGCTCGTGCGCGAGGAGAACCAGACGCTGGCCACCATCACCTTCCAGAACTACTTCCGTCTGTATGACAAGCTCTCCGGCATGACCGGTACGGCACTCACCGAGGATGCCGAGTTCCGCGAGATCTACAAGCTGCCCGTTGAGGTCATCCCCTCCAACAAGCCCGTTCAGCGTGTTGACCATGAGGACCTGGTGTACCGCACCATCCAGGCCAAGTACAACGCCGTCGCCGACGATGTCGAGCAGCGTCACGCCAAGGGCCAGCCGGTCCTGGTGGGCACCGTCTCCATCGAAAGCTCCGAGAAGCTGTCGGCCGCCCTTACCAAGCGCGGCATCGCGCACGAGGTCCTCAACGCTAAGCATCACGAGCGCGAGGCTCATATCGTTGCCCAGGCCGGACGCTACGGCGCCGTGACCATCGCTACTAACATGGCCGGTCGTGGTACCGACATCCTGCTGGGCGGCAACCCCGACGAGCTGGTGCGCGAGCGCCTTGAGTACGAGGGCCTGACCATGGAGGACGTGACGCCCGAGCAGCTCGAGCAGTTTAACGCCGAGGCCAAGGAGACCTGCAAGGCCGAGCGCGAGCGCGTGCTTGCCGCCGGCGGCCTGACCGTTATCGGCACCGAGCGCCACGAGTCCCGTCGTATCGACAACCAGCTGCGCGGCCGCTCCGGCCGTCAGGGCGATCCGGGCGAGACTCAGTTCTACCTGTCGCTCGAGGACGACCTCATGCGCCTGTTCGGCGGCGACAAGATGGACCGCGTCTCCAAGATGATGGTCACGGCAGAAATGGGCGACGACATGCCCATCCAGCACAAGATCATCTCCAAGGCCGTCGAGAGCGCCCAGCACAAGGTCGAGAGCATCAACTTCTCCATGCGCAAGAGCGTCCTTGAGTACGACGACGTCATGAACAAGCAGCGCCAGGTCATCTACGCCGAGCGTAACAAGATTCTGGACGGCAAGGACCTGACCGACCACATCACCGAGGTCATGCACGACACCGTGTACCGCTGCGTGCAGGAGTTCTGCACCAAGGACAGTCACGATGGCGAGCGCGATCTCGAGGGCCTGCGCAAGTGGGTTGTGGAGCTCACCGGCCACATCGATACGCCCAAGTTCCCCGACGAGGACTTTGAGGCCCTGGCTGCCGATGTCCTGGCTTACGTAGAGAAGTGCTACAACATGAAGGCCGAGCGCTTGGGCGAGGACCTGATGCGCGAGCTCAACACCCAGGTCATGCTGCGCGTCATCGATACCCGCTGGATGAACTACCTGCAGGAGATGGACTACCTCAAGACCGGTATCGGCCTGCGCGGCTTTGGTCAGCGCGACCCGCTGGTTGAGTACAAGACCGAGGCCTACGGCGCGTTCCAGATACTCGTCGATACCATGTATGAGGATTACCTGCGCACGGTTCTGCGCATCGAGATCAAGGCTGCCCCGCGTGCCGTGGAGCACAAGGAAGAGCCCGCGCTCGAGGGCGCGCGCTTCTCCGGTCCTGCCGAGGTCGATGGTGATAACGGCGACTCGGTGCTGCGCAAGCAGGCGCAGGCGCAGGCCCGCACGGCTGTCCAAGGCGGACCGGCTGCCGTCAACAACGGTGGCAAGGTGACCACCTATCGCAAGTCCGAGAGCGACGATCCGTACGTCAACGTGGGCCGCAACGACCCGTGCCCCTGCGGTAGCGGCAAGAAGTTTAAGTACTGCCACGGCAGGAATCGTTAATGGCTGAGGCTTTAGAGGTAACGCCCGCCGAGCTGGACGCGTTCGCGGACCGGCTCGGCGAGGTCGAGTCGTATCTCCATTTGGACGAAAAGCGCACGCGCGTGACCGAGCTCGAGGCCAAAAGTGTTGCCCCTGGCTTTTGGGATGACGCCGACGCCGCCCGTGCCACCATGGAGGAGATCGCGCGTACCAAGGAAGATATCGCTGCCGTGGACACCGCGCGCGGCGAGCTTTCCGATGCCCGCGCCGCGCTGGAGCTTGCCGAGGAGATGGGGGATGACCCCGACGCCGCCGCCCTTCGCGAGGAGGCTGCAGCCACGGCTGAGCGCCTGGCCCGTGCCATCGATGAGCTTGAGCTTTCGAGCTGGTTTACCGGTGAGTTCGATCACGGCGATGCCATTGTGACCATCAAGCCCGGACAGGGTGGTCTGGAGGCCCAGGACTGGACCTTCATGCTCTTTAAGATGTACATGAAGTACTGCCAGCGTCGCGGCTGGAAGGTCACCATCAACGACTGTCCCGCAGCCGAGGTCATCGGCATCGACCGCGCGACCTTTACTGTCGAGGGCAAGGACGCATTTGGCATGCTGCGCGCCGAGGCCGG
>USDH01000248.1 GCA_900553415.1 uncultured Collinsella sp.
ACGCTGCAAACCCGCCAGAGCGGCAATCTGCCTTTCAGCTTCGGCGGCATGACCAAAAGGTCAATGCCGCCTCGCTTCAAGGCACCTTGCTCGCTCTGGCGGGTTTTCGCTGACTTCGCCAAAACATCGGCGTTGCGAAACTTGGCGAGGTGGCACTTGGGGATGCGGCAGTTAGGGACGTTCTTTTTCTGCCGGCAGTCTGGAACATTCCTTGGGGTAGTCGTTGGGGACGCTCTTGTTTGACTAGTCGTTTAAGAACGTCCCCAATGACTATCTCTCCGCCCCCGTGGAATCGGGGGTCGTCTACCGAATGGTTGATGCGGCGGCCCTGCGGCCATGCCACACTCATAGATGGCCTGACCCAACTTGGAAGGAGCCTCCATGAGCCTTGACAACGTAACCCTGCGCGCCGCCACGCTCGATGACCTGGCCGGCATCGCCGCCATCTACAACCAGCTGTGGTGCAACACGCTGCGCAACCGCGGCGACGTCGAAGCTGCCGATTTCTGTGCGCGCTTTAACATCGCCATGCAGCTGCAGCGCTCCCCCATCGCGCTCGTCGCCGAGGCAGAGGGCCGCATTATCGCCGCCTGCTGCATCGGCATCTTCGAGGACGGCAAGCCGCGTACCAACCCCACGTGGGTACCCTGCTACGACGAGATGCTCGCCCAGGCAACCGAAATGGCAAAGGCTGCCGACGCCAAGCTCGAGGGCTCGCTCTTCGGCGACAGTCGCGAAAAGGCCACGGCCGATCGCTTTGCCGCCACGGGCAACGAGTATGCCCAGGGCCAGCTCAACCTGATCATCATTGTGCCCGAGTGGCAGGGCAAGGGGCTCGGCCGCGCGCTTATCGACCTTGCGCGCGCCGAGCTCGCCAAGGCAGGCTGCACCAAGTTCTTCCTGATGAGCGACTGCAACTCCGACTGGCAGTTCTACGAGCACCTCAACATGAAGCGCATCCTAGAGGACCACAGCCAAGACACCGGTGACGGATTTATCGTCTATATGTACGGAGGCACGCTCTAAGTACCCCTTCAATCAAGGTGCGCCGGGCACCCGGCCCTTGGCCTCTGCCCAGGAATAACCCAGGGGGCCGGACCGCCCGTCCCTAAACCTGCCCGACAGCGCGATATCTCGTCGCCCGAGCGCGCCCCTCTTTAACGAGTGCGCCTTCCTCAAGCAAACCGTTGATAACCCGCAGCGTCACGTCGCGCCCAGTTCCCAGCGCGTCCGAAGCATCCTGGCGCGTAAAACCGCGGGGCCGCTCAAGGGCAAAGCGAATCAAGGTGCGAGCGTATCCACCACGTCGCTCGTCCGAGACATCCTGTAGCATCGCGGACGCCTTGCACGCAACATCAAAGCCAAGCTCCCCCACGAGCTTGGCACGCACCTCGTGGCCGCAGTCGCCATTCATCGACACGTGCCCCTCTCGCTGCGCTTGCACGGATGCAAACGCCTGCGAAACATCGGGCGGCAGTGCCCCTTCCCGCTCGAGCTGCTCATAATCGCTGTAATCCCCACGCAAGTTGGGACCGCTATTGCCACGAGGCGTCAGATAAGAATTGCGCACGGCGTTGACGTTGGGCAGCGACAACCTAAACATTGCAGGGTAGGCGCAGACCTCGGGTTCCAACCCTTCCGCCTCATAGAGCGCACGGATCCCCTTGAGGCCCGTTCCAAACGCCTCAACCATCCCCAGACGCAAAAAGAGCAGTTGCAGCTTTGGATTCCGAGCGTCCGAGCCGCCCGCAAGCGCCTCCTCGACGCTGATGTGCTGCGGCCCTCCCGCATTGGTAAATTCAAGCGCCGTACGGCTCATCTTGATAAGAGACGCCACCGAAGATTCGTAGTCGCGATGGATAAACAGGTTCAGAATTCCCTCTCGAACAGCCTCGCGGGGATAGTCGTCCTTATCTATACGATCGAGCCTTCCCGGCACAAAGTACATACGCGTTGCGTTCGATATATTGAGGAACCGTTCGATATCCTCTATCTGCCTGAAGATCGAGCCCTCGCCATCCTGACGGTCGATAAACTCGGTATACGCATCGTCGTTGAAGAGGCCAGCGCGGACTGCAAAGGGGTTTTGGTCAGAGACCAGCAGTGCCAAATTGGTGTAAAAGCCCAGCTCATCGATAAGGCCGAGATTCTTTTGAGAGGTTTGGTCAAACGTAATCTCCGCGCGCCTAAAGACCCGCTCGGCTTCAAAAAACGTCAAACTCTGTTCATGAGAGCGTGCGGTCTCAAAATAATCGCCGTCGGTGCGCTTGATCATCGAGCGGATCTGGGCCATCTCGATGGGCACGTTGGCAGGACCTAGGCGCCGATATACCCCGGCGGGAACAAATCCCTTCGAGCACAGGCAGTACGGCTTGTGAGGACCCGCTTCCACCTCGATTTTCACCAACGCTGCG
>USDH01000249.1 GCA_900553415.1 uncultured Collinsella sp.
GTTGCAGGTGACGTGCGTCTCGCCGTTGGCAAGCGCAGCGCAGATGATCAGGCGATGCGCCATCGACTTGGATGCGATGGCGGGAACGGTGCCCTTGAGCGGGGACGGGGTGATGCGGGCTAGCATACAGATGCGTCTCCCTTCTGGCCGAGGCCCTCGGCAATGAGTTCGTGGAAAGTGGAAAGCGGCGTGCGGTCGATGCTGCAGCGGCCAATGCCGTGCGGAATCACCAGGTCGATGGTGTCGCCCGCGCGCTTCTTGTCGTGGAGCGCCTCGGCAAAGACGGCATCGACATCGAGGTCGCAGCGGGTCTTGAGACCGTGACGTGCACAGAGCTCTTCGATGCGCCCCGGCAGTGCAGCATCGCAGACGCCGTGCAGGGCCGCGGCGCGCGTGATGATGCCCATGCCGATCGACACGCAGTTGCCGTGTCCGAGCTCAAAGTGCTCGCAGGCCTCGACGGCGTGTCCGGCGCTGTGTCCAAAGTTGAGGAGCTTGCGCTGGTTGGTCTCGCGCTCGTCGGCGACGACCACTGCGCGCTTGATGTCGATGTTGCGGGCGATGATGAGCGCTACGCGGGCCACATCGCGGTTGAGCAGCTCCAGCGTGAGCGGGGTCTTCTCCAGCTCGGCGAAAAGCTCCGGGTCGGCGATCACGGCGTGCTTGACGACCTCGCCGCAGCCGTCGGCGAACTGCTCGGGCGTGAGGGTGGCCAGGCACCCCACGTCGGCGATAACCACGCTCGGCTGCCAAAAGGCGCCGGCCAAGTTCTTGCCTGCAGCCAGGTCGATGGCGGTCTTGCCGCCCACCGACGAATCCACCATGGCGAGCAGGCTCGTCGGGATCTGCACAAACTTGCAGCCGCGCATGTAGGTGGCGGCCACAAAGCCCGCCACGTCGCCCACGACGCCGCCGCCGAGTGCCACGATCACGTCGGAGCGCGAAAGCTCGTGCTCGGCCACAAACTCCAAAATGGCAACATAGGTTTCGGCGCGCTTATGGGCCTCGCCTGCTTCGAAGGTGCAGACGCTCACCTCGTAGCCTGACGCCTCCAGGCTCTGCTTAACGGGCATCTGGTAGAGTGGGCCCACGTTGGTGTCCGTAACGATGACGGCCTTGGTGCCGCCGGCAGTGGCGCGCACGAGCGGTCCCGCCTGCTCCAGCAAAAACGTGCCCACATGCACCTTGTAGGGGCGTGCGGTGTCGATATCGATGGTAATCGCCATAAGCTTCGGTCCTTTCGACCTGGCGTGATAGGTGGTCTAGTGGGAGGCCTCGTCGTCGAGTGCGCGCTTAATGCGGTCGCCCTCGGCAAGGAGATTCTCCAGATAGCGCTGGTCGCGGTCCTTGAGCGCATGGCTGTAGGCGCCAAGCGACTCGATCAGATGGTCGATTTCGAAGGCGAGCGCGTCGGCGTCGTCGATCATGAGCTCGGACCACATTTGCGGGTTGAGATGCGCCACGCGAGTGAGGTCGCGGTAGCTACCGGCCGAAAAGCCGTGGTGGACCTGGGCGGTGGGGCTTTTGACGTAGGCGTTGGATACCACGTGCGCAAGCTGGCTCGTGAAGGCGATGACGCGGTCGTGCTCGGCGGCGCTGGTCACGCTGAACTTGCCAAAGCCCAAGGGGCGTACCATCTCGCGCACCTGGCCCAAAAGTTCCAGCTTGAGCGCATCGTTCACCGCGGGCGGCACGAGCACGAGCGGCGCGCCCTGGAACAAGTCGGCGCGGGAGTGCGCGTAGCCCGAGAACTGGGTGCCCGCCATGGGGTGCGCGCCCACAAAGTAAAAGCCGTGCTCGCGGGCAAGCTCAAAGGCGCGCTCGCACACAATGCCCTTGACGCCCACCGTGTCGATCACCACGGGGCCCATGATGGCATCGGTGTCGGTGGCGTCGGCGAGTGCCTGGGCATGCGCCTCGAGCCACTCGATGCAGGCTTCGGGGTAGCAAGCCAGCACGATGATGTCGCATTCGCCGAGTGTCTCGTCGTTGAGTTCTCCGGCAACGGTGCCCATGCTGGCGGCAGTCATGACATCGTCATCGGGGTCCCAGGCCAGCACGCGGACGCCCGCCTGCGCATAGCCGCGGGCAAAGCTGCCGCCGATGAGGCCCAGGCCCACAATGCCGGCGCACTTGGGGCCGCCCTGGTTAACGCGCGCGTTTCTCACTGTACCCATGGGCTACTCCATGGTCTCTTGGCAGACGACCTCGCGGATGGCACGGATGCGGCGCATGGTGTCGTCGAACTGATCGGGGGTGAGGGCCTGAGCGCCGTCTGACCAGGCACGGCTCGGCTCGTCGTGGACCTCGATCTCCAGGCCGTTGGCACCGCAGGCGGTCGCGGCGAGCGCCATCGGCTCGACAAGACGGGCAATGCCGGTCG
>USDH01000250.1 GCA_900553415.1 uncultured Collinsella sp.
ATCTGGACCAAACGGTCGTAGTTATCGCTTCCGTAGATGCCCGGCTCGCGAATGCCGAGCATGTTGAGGTTGGGGCCGTTGATGACGAGTGCTTTCATGGTTGCTTCCTTTGCGATTGGAAAACCACCACAAAGGTGCCTGTCCCCTTTGTGGTGGTTTTGATTAGAGAGCGGGTGGGAGGGTGTCGAGGAGGGCTTGGGCGGTGTTGGCGGCGCAGTCGCGTGAGTCGATGATGTAGTCGGCCCAGGCGCGGTAGCGCGGCATGCGCTGCTCGGCGAGCTTATCGATGCCATCGCGGGCGGTGATGGGGCGACCCTTATGGGCGAGTTCGTCGAGCTTGCGGTTGAGCATCACGATCTGGCTGTTCTGGTGCAGCAGCGGATAGTTTTCGTCGCGCGTGACCACGCCGCCGCCGGTGGAGAGCACCAGGCCGCTACGCTTGGAGATGCCGGCCAGCGTCGTCGTCTCCTGCTCGCGGAAGGCCGCCTCGCCGCGCTCGACGATAAAGTCGGCACAGGGCATGCCAAGGCGTTCCTCGAGGGCGCGGTCCAGATCGATGTGCTCGCGACCCGTGAGCAGGGCGATCTGCTCGCCTACGCGGGTCTTGCCCGAGCCCGGCATGCCGATCAGCGCGATGTTCTGTTCGCGGCGCGACAGGCGCTCCGTTACGTCCAAGATGCGCTTGCGCGGGGTGACCTGGCCGGTATAGCGCTCAACGGCCTGTGCCGCCTGTGCCACAAGCATGAGCAGACCACCGATGCAGGGGGTGCCGCGGCGCTCGGCCTCGAGCATGAGTCCCGTGCGGGCGGGGTTGTAGACAATGTCGATAACGCCTTCGAGCGCATCGAGTCCTTCGAGCGTGCAGGGCGCGTCGGGGCAGTGGGGGAACATGCCGGCAGGCGTGCAGTTGACGAGCAGGGCGGCGTCGGACTGCTGCGCGATGTTGCCGTAGTTGACCTCGCTCGTGCGGCCCACGGGCACGACTGTGGCGCCCAGATCGCCGAGCACCATACTGGCCGTAGTGCCCGCGCCGCCGGTGGCTCCGAGCACGAGAGCCTTCTTGCCGGCGACCTCAACCCCCAGCTCCTCGACAAGGCACTGAAAACCGAAGTAGTCAGTATTGTCGCCGCGCAGGCGGCCATCGGGCAGGCGTGTGATGGTGTTGACGTTGCCCATGCGTTCGGCGAGCGGGCTCAGTTCGTCCAGGTATTCCATGACAGCGCGCTTGTAGGGAATGGTCACGTTGGTGCCCTCCCATTCGTCGCCGGTCATAAAGGCAGCGAGGTCTTCGGGCTCGCGCTCAAAACGCACGTACTCGAGCCCAGCGAGTTCCTTGTAGATGGTCGGGGTGTAGCTGTGGCCCAGCACGCGGCCCAGCACGCCATAGGGACGGGTTGCGGCGGTATCGGTCATCTAGAGCACCTCCGTGTAGCTGCCAAAGTAGGTAAAGCTCTCGCACACGTCGTCGATGGAATCGAGCAGGTCGTCGAGGGCCTTGCTGCCAAAGGGGCAGTCCAGGTCAAAGTAGAACATAAACTCAAAGTCGCGGCCGGGGATGGGGCGGCTCTCGAGCTTGATGAGGTTGATGTTGAGCGCATAGAAGCGCTCGAGTACGCGATAGAGGGCACCCGGCTCGTTGGCCGTGGTGATCATGAGCGAGGTGCGGTTGGCGCCGGGGTAGACGCGCGGCTCGCGGCTGATGACGACGAAGCGCGTGTAGTTATTATCCGAGTCCTGGATATTGGGCTCCAGCACCTCCAGGCTGTAAAGTGCGGCGCAGCTGCGCGAGGCGATGGCGGCGACGTCGGTGCGCTCGGAGCTGGCGACCAACTCGGCCGACATGGCCGTGTTGGGGTATTTGGTGGCGTGCAGGCCGTTCGCCTCGATAAAGCTGGCGCACTGCGCGATGGCCTGACCGTGGCTGTAGACCTCGCGTATGTCCGCGAGCTTGGTGCCGGGCTTGACGAGTAAGTTGTGGTCGATCTTGAGGCGCAGCGAGCGCACGATATGGAAGTCGAACTGGGCGAGCAGGTCGTAGACGGCGTTGACCGAGCCGGCAGTGGAGTTCTCGATGGGCAGCACGCCAAACTCGCAGAACCCGTCGCGCACGGCGCGCATAACGCCTTCGAAGGTCTCGAAAAACGCAATGTCGGGCACATCGAAGAGCTTGCACGCGGCTATCTGACTATAGGCACCTTCCACGCCCTGGCAGGCGACGGTGGCCGTCTGGGGGAAGGGCGTGTCAAAGGCCACAGCCGTGGCGTGGGCCTTTTGCGAGACGGCGATGCCCTTGAGTTCGTTGATGTAGCGCTGCTGCTCGGCCTTGCTCATGCTCATGAGGAGACGGAACAGGGTGATGGTCTGCGCCTCGTAGC
>USDH01000251.1 GCA_900553415.1 uncultured Collinsella sp.
CTTGTTTTGAGAAGTGGGCTCCGCGAACTTCTCAAAACAAGGCAGGCACCCCGGCCCCGCCGGCAAATAGCGGACACTCCGCATGCAATCTATGCAAACAAACAAGTACGCTTAGCTACATTCGGTAAGATCGAGCACGCTGTCCTTAACGATAAGTGCCGGCTCCAGAACGACCTCTTCGGCACGCCTACCGCCCCTACCGGCAAGACGCTTGGACATGCAGCCAAAAGCATGCTCCGCAAGGACACCAGGATCCTGCTCAATCGCGGTCAGCGCCGGCTCAAAGAGAACGTCGGCCGCCGAGTTGTCATAGCTCACCACCGAGATATCGCCCGGGATGCTCTTCCCCATCTCGTGCAAGCGCTTAAGCAAACCAAGGGCAATGTTATCCGAGCTTGCGAACACGGCGGTGGCATCAGTTGCGAGCACCGCCTCCGAGGCCTCGTATGCGCTCGGAATGTAGTACTCACTCTCAAACTCCAAACGCGCGTCGATTGGCAGGCCAACCTCGCGCAGCGCGCGCTCATAGCCGGCAAGTCGTTTGCGACCCGTATTGGAACGGCGCGCGTTAACCAGGCAGGCAATACGACAGTGACCCTGCTCAATCAAATAGCGGGTGGCCATGTAGCCGCCCATCTCGTGGTCGAACATCACCTTGTCGCACTCGAGTCCCTCAATGGCACGGTCAACCATTACCGCCGGGATGGGCAGATGGCTGACTTCTTCGCGCAAAGCGCGGTCGTCCGAGAATTCGTCGCCCACGACCAAAAACACACCATCGACGCCGCGCGTCACCAGCTGGCGCAGGAGCTCTAGATCGTCCTCGGCGCTTCCACCCGAGCTGGTAATAAAAAGCGCGTAGCCGTCCTCGCGGCAGCGCTTTTCCAAGCTGCCGGCAAGCGAGGCAAAAAAGCGGCTCTCGATGTTAGGGACGATAAGGCCCAGCGTGCGCGACTCGCGCATGACCAGGCTACGCGCAATCTGGTTGGGAACATAGTGGTTGCGCGCCGCGACCTCTTTGATGCGCTTGCGGTTTTCTTCCGAGATGCGACAAGGCCGATTGTTGAGAACAAGCGAGACCGACGAGGGGGAAAGCCCCACCTCCTGGGCGATCTGCTTGAGGGTGACTTTGTTGGCCATCTCGCTCCTTCCGGGTTTACGCGCAATCTCTTGAAAGTATAACGACTACCCCTCTACCTCGATGATAAACACTTTACCAATCCGGTAGACGGCTGTTTTATCGCCGCCAGCGCACCAAATCCGCCCGGGTGGGGTATATTGCAATCGATTGATGAAAACGACCACCCATAAGGCGGCTATTTGTATGCACGAGAACGACTTTTTTAACGAGGACCTGCTGTGCGCGCTCGCCGGTGTCGCCGGCGAGGACAACGTGCTCATGAGCGAGCCCATGCGCGAGCACACCACGTTTAAGATCGGCGGCCCGGCCGATGTCTTCGTCATGCCCGATACCGAGCAGGGCCTCGTCGCCACGCTCGACATCTGCTATCGCTGCGACCTGCCGCTCACCATCGTGGGCAACGGCTCCGACCTGCTCGTCGGCGACAAGGGCATCCGCGGCGTTGTCGTCGCGCTGGGCAAGGGCCTCTCCGACATTACGGTCGACGGCACGCATGTCACGGCGGCCGCCGGTGCACTGCTTTCCGATGTCGCAGCCGCGGCAGCCGATGCCGGCCTTACCGGCATGGAACCCATTTCGGGCATTCCCGGATCGGTCGGCGGCGCCTGCTACATGAACGCCGGAGCTTACGGCACCTGCATGGCCGATGTACTGGAGTCCGTGCGCGTCTACAAACCTGCCCGCCAGCTCGACGACGGCATCCGCGGCAGCGGCAATATCATCAAGTTCGATGTCGATGAGCTCAACCTGGGCTATCGCAAGAGCCGCATTGCCGACGACGGCTTCATCGTGCTTTCGGCCACCTTCAATCTCACCCCGGGCAACGCCGCGATGATCAAGGCCGACATGGACGACTACCGCCAGCGCCGCGAGGACAAGCAGCCGCTCGACATGCCGAGCGCCGGCTCCACCTTCAAGCGCCCCGAGGGCTACTTTGCCGGCAAGCTCATCATGGACGCCGGCCTGCGCGGCCATGCCATCGGCGGCGCGCAGGTAAGCGAGAAGCATTGTGGCTTCATCGTCAACGCCGATCACGCCACCGCCGCCGACGTCGACGAGCTCATCCGCGACATCCAAGCAACCGTCAAAGACCAATTCAACGTAGACCTCGAACCCGAAGTCCACCGAGTAGGCGAATTCCTCTAATCAGAACCACCCTTAAAAAGGGTGGTTTGCTCTTAGGGTATAACCCA
>USDH01000252.1 GCA_900553415.1 uncultured Collinsella sp.
AGCGACGATGCAAATCGATGAGAAATGCGCCCAGCGCCCAAAATGCCCCAACGGACCTCACGCGAATCATTACGTAAACCTCGGTCACCCACGATAGCCTCCCATCAGTTGCGGCGAAATAGTTCCTGTTATCGCCCCATTCTGCCGCAAACAGGAACTATTCCATCACAAGATATAAAAGGGTCATGAGGAGCGAGTTTTGCTGAAGACTTTAAGCATGGCCGTTACGGGGCCCGGCTGGAAGCGTCGACGCACGTCATCGAGACGCTCGGGGATATCGATATGCTGCGGGCAGTGGCGCGCGCATTTGCCGCACTTGACGCAATTGCTCACCAGTTTGGCCTCGCTTGTGCGCACCGCGCTCGCCGTAAAGTACTGCGATAGACCCGTAAACCAGCTGTGCGCATAGCTTGCGTTGTAGGCGGCAAAACACCCAGGGATATTGATGCCTTTGGGACACGGCATGCAGTAGCCGCATCCCGTACAAGGCACGCGATTCGATTTTTCAAACTCTCTCAGCACGCGTGCGATGGCATCGAGCTGAGCAGCCGTCATCGAATCCGGCAGGGCCCGATCGGCCAACGCCGCGTTCTCATCCACCTGCGCGGTATCGGTCATACCCGAAAGCAGCATCGTCACCTGAGGATGGTTCCACACCCACGAAAGCCCCCAGGCGGCAGGAGTGCGCAGGCGCGGGTCATGGGCGCCATCGAGCACGGCGCGGGCCCGCGGCGGCAGCTTGCCCGCTAAACGCCCGCCCAGCAGCGGCTCCATCACAAACACCGCGAGGCCTCGCTCGGCGGCGGCCATGAGCCCCGCCGTTCCCGCTTGGTAATGCTCGCCGGCATAGTTGTACTGGATCTGGCAAAAATCCCAGTCATATGCGTCAAGCATCGTAAGGAAGTCCGCCGCGCTGCCGTGGTACGAAAAACCAATCTGGCGAATGCGCCCCGCCGCCTTTTGATGCGCGATCCAGTCCTCGATGCCCAACGCCACCACACGTTCCCACTGGGCGGGCGAGGTAATGTTGTGCATGAGGTAATAGTCGATACGGTCGGTCCGCAGGCGACGCAGCTGCCCGTCGAAGAACCGATCGAAATCCTCCGCGCATTTGCACGAAGCATGCGGCAGCTTGGTTGCGAGCAAAACCTGGTCGCGCAAGCCCAGGCGCTCAAGCGACGCACCTACACAAGCCTCGTTGCCGGGATAGAGATAGGCCGTGTCCAGGTAGTTAATCCCCTGCTCCACCGCACGGGAGATGATGGCGTCGGCTGTCTTCGCATCCGGGCGTCCCGGCGCACCGGGAAACCTCATGCAGCCCAGCCCCAACGCCGAGATACGGTTGCCGCTTTTGGGGTCAACGCGATATTGCACGGCCCCTCCCCTCCCATCGAAGCCCTGACAAGGCGAAACAAACCCGTCACGTCATCGAAACACATCGGAATCGCAATTGAGAACGTATCGTAACGCAGCAGAAATCAGGCCGTCACGGCACCGCTTTAACATCAGCAAAAAGCCCGATGAAAGGAGCCGACCATGCCCGCGCTCGACCTTTGGAACCTCGCATCCCAGCTCAAAAGCACCGATTATCGCTGGGTCAACCTCACCCACACGCTCTCGTGCGACACCCCACACTGGTTTGGCTTTAAGCCGTGAGTTCCCATGCGTTTGTTCTTCTAAATACCGCTATCCGGAGCACGCAACACGCTCCGGTAAAACCAGAGTTGAGGCTAACTTTAGGACCCCACGATCTCGTCCTCATCATCACGGCAAAGGACGACGCCGGCGCTTCCCAGCGCAGCGACAGCAATCAGGGCCCCCACAACGATAGGAGCAGCTCCGCACGTGCCCTGCATACCCGCGACGAGCGCGGCCGTGGGACCAAGGCAGCCAAGCGTCAATGCAACGGCGGCAACGGCGATATCTCGAGCGTTCACAAGACCACTTCCTCCACGAGAACGACTTTGTTTCTCGTGACTTAGTGTGCCCCGCGCCCATATGCGCGGCGTACGGCCACGGTAAGCGCTCTGTTAACTCAAGCACGCACAAAAAACGGACGCCCTTACGTTGCCCAAAGGCTCGGTAAAGACGCCCGCCCGTCATGTCCTATTGGCTTATGGCAGATTACCAACCGGTATAGTAGTCGGTGGTTCCGGCAGCACAGCCGGAGTCATAGACCTTGCACTCGCCCTTAGAGCCCGTAAAAGTCGAGCCCTGGGCCTTATCGCCCGCGGCAACGACGTAGTAGCCATCGGAATCGCGCCAAAAGCCCTCGGAATCCTGCGTCCATTCGCCCGTGCGGTGGTGATACAACACGTTGCTGCTGTAATAA
>USDH01000253.1 GCA_900553415.1 uncultured Collinsella sp.
GCTTTTAAGGCCAACGGCGGCGTCGCGCCCGTGCGTCTTGCCCTAAACGGCGAGCCGGCCTCTCCGGTGCTGTTCCCCGCGAGCTTCTTTCCCAACCTTATGGGGCTTAAAGGAAAGGACGGCGGATCGTCGCTGCTGCGCGGCCGTGCCGATGTCCAGCTGGTCGAGGCGCGTGCCTACGAGCTGTGGGATGTCGACACCGCCAAGGGCCAGCGCCGCGTCTCGGAGCATATCGCCGCCTGCTCGTATTTTGATCGCGTGGCCGACTGCATCAATCAATAAGGAGCAATTATGATCATCATCAAAAACGGCGCGCTCGTGACGCCCCAGGGGCTTCGCCGCGCCGATCTTGCCATGGAGGGCGACAAGATTGTGCGGATTGCCGCGGCAATCGAGCCGGGCGAGGGCGATACCGTCCAGGACGCCACAGACTGTTGGGTGTTCCCCGGCTTTATCGACGCCCACACGCACATGCAGTGCTGGACTGGCATGGATTGGACGGCCGATAGCTTTGAGACCGGCACGCGCGCGGCTGCCTGCGGCGGTACGACGACCATCGTGGACTACGCGACGGCCGATCGCGGCGTGACCATGCCCGATGCCCTTGCCGAGTGGCATCATCGCGCCGACGGCACCTGCACGGCAAACTACGCTTTTCATATGGCACTCGCCGAGTGGAATGAGCGCAACCGCGCCGATCTTTCGGCCATGCGCGAGGCGGGCGTGTCGTCGTTTAAGACTTACTTTGCCTATGACCACCTGCGCCTGGACGATGCCGAGACGCTCGAGGTGCTGGAGGAGCTCAAGCGCGTGGGCGGTATCCTGTGCGTGCATTGCGAGAACGGCACGTTGGTCAACGCGCTGCAGAAGCGCGTGTTTGAGCAGGGTATCCACGGGCCCGAGGGCCATGCGCTCAGCCGTCCGGACGTGTGTGAGGCCGAGGCCGTGAGCCGCCTACTGTATCTGGCACACTTGGCCGGGGACGCTCCGGTCAACGTGGTGCACCTTTCGACCAAGCTGGGGCTCGAGGCCATTCGCGCTGCCAAAGCGCACGGGCAGAAGAACATCTATGTCGAGACCTGCCCTCAGTATCTGATGCTCGACGATACTTGCTACTTGGAGCAGGGCGAGGACGGCTTTGCGGGTGCCAAGTATGTGATGAGCCCGCCGCTGCGCCATGCCGGCGACCGTGCCGCGCTGCGCGAGGCGCTTGTGGCTGGCGAGATCGATACTATTGCGACCGATCATTGCAGCTTTAACCTGCACGGGCAAAAGGACCGAGGACGCGATGATTTCCGCGCGATTCCCAACGGCGGGCCCGGCGTGGAGCATCGTCCCGTCGCGATTGCCACGAGCTTTGAGGGCCAGCTGGGACCCGAGGATCTGTGCCGCTTGATGAGCGAGAACCCGGCGCGCGTCTTTGGCATGTATCCGCGCAAGGGCTGTCTTGCCGAGGGCGCCGATGCCGACGTGTGCGTGTGGGATCCCAAGGCGCGCTGGACCATTAGCGCGGCGACGCAGCATCAGGCTGTGGACTACACGCCGCTCGAGGGTTTTGAGGCACATGGCCGCGCCAAGGCCGTGTTTGTGAACGGCGTGCTGGCGGCACGCGACGGCGAGCCCACCGGAGCCCAACCTGGCCGCTACGTGCCCCGCTAACAGGGACGACGCCAAATTAGCTACCCCTGGAGGCTGCTGGCGGCGACGGGGCGGCCGAGGGCTGCCTCGAAGCGGTCGGCCATCGTGGGGTCGCTGAGCGTGTCAACTTGGTTGAGCAAGACGCGTGCGGTGCTGAGTTTCAGCGCCTGCATCTCGGCATTGAGCACCTGGGCGACGCGCTCGGGCGTGGCGATGTCGGTGAGCTCGCAGCCGCAACGCTCGCAAAAGAGCTCGGGGCGGTGGACGGCTTCGTTGATGGGCTTGCTGAGTCCCGAGGCGCCGACGAGCCAGATGACGTTGGCCGTGCCAGAGGGAATTACCGGCTCCCAGGCGGCGTGGGCCTTGAGCGGGAGCCGCTTGCTGCCGTCCGCCTCGGCCAGGACGTAGTCAAAGCGCTGCGCCAGCTGGTCGAGCGGCTCGGCAGGGGAGGAGAGCTTGCCCGTCTCCGGGTCCAAGACGCCTGCCTGGCAGATGCTCCCGCGCGTAAGGCCAGCGCAGGCCTCGCAGGTGCAACCGGGGACATGCGAGGCGCCCGGCTTCCAAGGCGCGGCGTCCAGGCGACGGCTCGACCCATCCCATGGCACGCCGGCGACGGGAAACATGTGCGTGGTGGTACAGAGGAGCACGCGGCCGCCAGCGCGCATGAGCTCGAGACCCAGCGTCTTCAGCA
>USDH01000254.1 GCA_900553415.1 uncultured Collinsella sp.
GACTTGGCAAAGGCGCGGAAGGCCTCGAGCTCGGAATCGAAGCTCATCACCCAGCTGTGCGCATGCGTGCCAAAGACGGGAATACCGTAGCGGCGGCCGGCGAGCACATTGGACGTAGAGGAGCAGCCGGCAACGTAGCTCGCGCGCGCGACGGCCAGCCCGCCATCGGGACCCTGGGCGCGGCGCAGGCCAAACTCGGCAACGGGACCGTCGGCGGCGAGCACCACGCGCGCCGTCTTGGTGGCGACAAGCGTCTGGAACCCGACGATGTTGAGCAGCGCCGTCTCGAGCAGCTGGCACTCCAGCGCGGGGCCAGTGACGCGCACCATGGGCTCGCGCGGAAAGACGAGCTCGCCCTCGGGCACGGCGTCGATGTTTACATGCGCACGAAAATCGCGCAGGTAGTCGAGGAATGCAGGCTTAAACATCGCGCCGCCGGCAGGGGCCTGGAGCGAGGCGAGGTAGTCAATATCCTCGGGCGTAAAGCGAAGGTTCTCGACCAGCTCGGGCAGTTCGGCGGTGCCGCACATGACGGCATAGGCGCTGCCAAAGGGATGGTCGCGGTAAAATGCGGTAAAACAACCCTGCTCATTGGCCTTACCGCTCTCCCACAGGCCCTGGGCCATAGTGAGCTCGTACAGATCGGTGAGCATTGCAATGTCGGTGGGATGCGAGATGTCGGTCAAAGCCATGGGGCGACCTTTCGGATGTGTGGTGCAGAATTTGAGGGTTAGACGAGAGCAGAGCATGCGGACATGACGCCCGATGCGAATCGGTTAGAGCAGGCCCATGCTGGTCAGGATCGTGTAGCCCATAAAGATGACAAACGCGATGAGGGCAAGGACAATGATGATTTTTTGAGCCGGCGCCATACCAGGGATCTCGTTTTCGCCCGTAGGCTCCTTGGAGGTGACCATGCGCTGGGCAAAGGTCATCTCGTCACGGCTCGACTTGGGCTCGTCGGACTTGGGACGAGCGGCCGTTTTAGGCTGAGGTTTGGGCGCGGTGGGCGCAGGCTTCGCGGCGACGGGCGCGGGCGCCGATGCGGATGCGGCGTTCGCAGCGGCCTCCTCGGCCTTCGCACGCTCAGCACGCAGGGCAGCCAGCTCCTCACGCTCGCGACGGGCCTCTTCCCGAGCCTCGCGGCGGGCCTTCTCGGCGCGGAGCTCTTCCAACTCAGCGCGCTCCTCTTCGGACAATGGTTGGGACTCAAGCTCGGCCATGGTACAGCCCTTTCTTTTAAAAAAAGCCGCCGACACAATGTCAGCGGCTTATCAAATCCAAGGGTGGAGACGAAGGGAGTCGAACCCTCGGCCTCTGCCATGCGACGGCAGCGCTCTCCCAACTGAGCTACGTCCCCAGGACAAGTCGATATTTTACCTACGGCTCGCCAACTGTCAACGCCCAATAACCAGTCTTTTTGGGGCGGAGCTTTTTTGACTACCATTCGCCCGATGATTTTTTAATCCCCGTCCCAGAAAAATCATCGGCGAATGCGTTACTTTGTGCTGGTAAGGACGCCGGTGGTATCGAAGGCTGGGGGGAAGCTCTCGTCTACCGCGCCGCCCTCTTGCCAGAACATCGTCGTAAAGCCCAGGTCGTCGGCATGGTCGAGCACTTGCTCGTACTCCTCGCGCGTCACGGCGCGTGCCAGGTCGCCGCCCTGCTCGCGCATGAGCGCATTGGGCGTGTACTGGTTCATGACCGAGATCGGCACGTCGCCCACCGTCTGCCACACAAGGTCTAGCACGCGGCACGAGTCATCCGCATGCCCCGGCAGCACCAGGTGGCGCACGATGATGCCGCGCTTCATGAGCCCGTCCTCGTCCACCAGCTCTCCCCCGCGGCGATCGATCTCGCGCACCATCTGGGCCAGACCCGACACGGCCACGCGCGGGTAGTCCTTAATATGAGAAAGCGACTGCGCAAGCCCGGCATCGGCATATTTAAAGTCAGTGAGCCACACATCGACCAGGTCACCCAGGGCAGCTACGGCACTCGCCCGCTCATAGCCGCTCGTGTTGTAAACGATCGGGATGTCCAGCCCGCGCTCCCTCGCTGCGGCAATCGCGGCCGGCAGCAGGTGAGCATAATGCGTCGCAGTCACCAGGTTGATGTTGTTGGCGCCCTGGTCCTGCAGTTCCAGCATAATCTCGACCAGGCGCTCAGGTAAAATCTCAAGGCCAAAATTGCCGGTCGAGATCTCGTGGTTCTGACAATAGACGCATTTGAGCGAGCAGCCGCTAAAGAAAATCGTGCCCGAACCGGCCTCGCCCGAGATAGGCGGCTCCTCCCACATATGAAGCGATGCGCGT
>USDH01000255.1 GCA_900553415.1 uncultured Collinsella sp.
ATACTCATGGAAAACCTCCCATTTCCCGATGTCCAAGAAATGGGAGGCAGTTCACAGGCACCTTTGTGGTGGTTTTTGTTTTAGGCCGAGGGGAAGGCCTTGGTGAGACCGGCGCGCGTCTGCGTGTCGGTCTTTTGATAAATGGAGCTCAGGTGGCGCTGTACCATGCGCATCGAGATACCAAGCTCCTCGGCGACCTGTTTGAGCGGGCGCTCATCTTGGGTCACAGCCACCAGCACGTCAACTTCGCGCGGGGTGAGAGCGTGATCGGTGATGAAGACCTGACGCTGCTCCTCGATACTCGGTGCTGCCAGCGCCTCCTCGGCAAGCTGTTGATGTTCGCGCTCCTGCTCGGTTTGGGGTAGGCGGAACAAGCCGGCTGCCACGAATGCCGCGCAGGCGGCGACGAGCAAAACGAGCGCACCGATCATGATGAGAGCAACATTGTCCGAGGTCACGAGTGCCAGCGAGATACCCGATGTGGTGAACGCGCATACGTTGTTGGCCGCGCGACCCATGCCGGCCCATAAGGCGGGCGCGCGCATGCGCGGTGCCAGCTGCGTAAAGGTGGCGGTAAAGAACGTGACAAAAAAGCCCGAGCTCAGGTAAAAGACGACAAGGCCCAGGTTGGGGTCAGCGCCGGCCTCCACGGCCAGGATGGAAATGGTCGAGAGCACGGCGATGCCGAGCATGACAAGTCCCATGTAGCGACGCTTGGCAAGATCAAAAATAAGACCGGCGGCAAGGCCGCTCGCTGCCAAAAAGAGGCGTGGCCAGGTTTGCACGGCGATGGTGCCGTGGGCGTTGGAGAACGTGACGACGTTGTCGAGGGTGGAGAATAAGCAGGCGAGAATCATGACGAGCGCAATGCTCCAGCATGCCTGTTTGGCGAGGGCATGAGAGGGCTCAACAAAGGGATTGATGGAGGGACTGGAGCTCTCGGCAGCCTTTTGGGAAACGACGCCGAGGGCGGAGATGGCGATCGTCGCTGTGCCAAGGACGATGAGCTCTGCAATGCCGCCGCAATTGAGCAGGTTGATGGCGAACTGCATCAAGATGCCCGCGGCATAGGCTGCTCCCGCACCGGTGGCGAGCTTGGGATCGTCTTGAAACGCCAGTGAAAAGGCGTGGTGCGCAGCGGCGCCCAGCAGGCCGAGTCCATAGAATGCCACGCAGCCCAAAATCTCGAGCGCAAGCAGGTCCGTGGGGGACTGAATTTGGGTTAGGCCCACGATGGCGATGGGAACGGCGGCGGTGTTGACGGCTGCCAATGAGTGGCCTTTGCGCTGTGCGAGCCCGAGCAGCGGCGCATATCCGATAAAGCCGAGTACGCTGGCGCCCAGAATAAAGCCCTGTGCGAGCACAACGCGCTCGGCGCCGGCGAGTAGCCCGATATTGATATCGAAGCGAAACTCGGCAGCAAGGAAGGCGAAGGTAAACAGCGCGAGTGCCAGAAGCGCGTTGATTTTAGGCTTACTCAGGTTCAAGAACGGTCCTTCGGGTGGACGAATAATCGTGTCCTCGATTGTAGACCAAGTCGGTAGGGGGTGGGCCTTTCGGGGGGCGGGGCGCGCTTGGCAATAGCGTGCTCGTTGCCTTTTGCGCTGGCAGGTGCGCCACATGAGAATTTGTGCCCCAGGATCCGGATATCTTCCCGTAACATGGTGTTATAGAAGCACCCCTTACGACAAGGAGGCTCACATGCGAAAGCAAATCCATGACAACCCAATCGACCACGGCCACTCGTGCACGCTCTCCCACGGAACATGGCGCCGCGTGGGCGCAAAACTTGCTTGCGCGGGGGCCTGCGCGCTCATGGCCGGCCAGCTGCTGCTGCCGAGCGTGGCGCTCGCCGCCGACTGGGTCAACGTCGGCGGCACGCAGTACGACAGGGGCACGGTCGCCGGCGACGATGCCGGAACGTGGTCCTGGGACGGTGCCGACGACATGAAGCTCAACGGCTACGACGGTACCGGCATCAGCGCTCAGGGCAACCTCACCATCGATGTGGCGGGCACCAACACCATCACGGCCGATGCCGGTCAGAGCGCTATTGCTGTCAAGAACGGCAACCTTGCCATTACCGGCGACGGCACCCTTAATGCGACGGCCCAGACCGATGTGATTGCGGCGGAAGGCGACGGCAATGCGGGTGGCGATGTGACCATCAGCGGCGCCAACGTCAACGTGACGGCTTCGGGCGCAGTGAACAGTGCGACGGGCATTCGCGCGACGGCCGGCAGCGTGACGATCGATAAGGGCGCCGATGTCAAAATCGAGGCAAAAT
>USDH01000256.1 GCA_900553415.1 uncultured Collinsella sp.
CTGCTGCGTTGTTGCCCATGTTTTGCCGCCTTTCATCCTCTTTTGCCTGACCGTTCGCCTAACAGTCTTGAATATTGTTGACGGTTCGTCAATACTGTTTTTGACACAATGTCAACAATAGCGGGTGAACGGCATGGGGGCATGTCGAACCCGTACAAAGAGGGGCGCCGCGGTCTCGCCGGGCTGTGGCAAGAGAAGGGACGACTATGATTCTCAACGGACCGGGGATTAGCTATACCGAGCCCGATATCGGCGCGGAGTTCGTGCCGCCGATACCGGAGCATCCGCGCGAGGCCATCGTCAAACTGTGTGAGCACTGCACCAACCGCCTGCTGCACCGCGACGAGCTGCTGGGCTACGAGTACTGGTCGTTTGCCGAGGCCGCAACCGACGAGCAGGCCGAAGTGCTCTGCAAGATGAAGATGCGCCGTCCCTATACGCTGCCCGAGATGGTCAAGCTCACCGGCATGCCCGAGGCCGATATCGAAAAAATGCTCGACGACATGAGCTACACGGGTCTGCTCGAGTACAACTGGGAAAACCCCGAGCGCGCCAAGCAGTGGGTGCTGCCCATGCTGGTGCCGGGTTCCGCCGAGTTCCTCAACATGCGCGTGAGCCAGCTCGAGGAGCATCCGGTCTATGCCAAGTTCTTTGAGCAGGCGTCCAAGGGACCGCTGTCCAAGGCCACGCCGATGGTGCCGCCCGGCGGTGCCGGCATCGGCATGCATGTCATTCCGGTCGAGAAGGCCATCGATGCCGCGAGCACCTCGGTGCCGATCGAGCATATCGAGCATTGGCTCGACAAATACGAAGGTAAGTATGCCGCTAGCACCTGCAGCTGCCGCGCGAGCCGTCGCGTGATGGGAGAGGGCTGCGCCGACGACCCGGCCGATTGGTGCATCGCCGTGGGCGATATGGCCGACTACGTGGTCGAGACCGACCGCGGCCATTATGTGACGCGCGAGGAGGTCTACGACATCCTGCGCCAGGCCGAGGACAACGGCTTTGTGCACCAGATCACCAACATCGACGGTGAGAACAAAATCTTCGCCATCTGCAACTGCAACGTCAACGTGTGCTACGCCCTGCGCACTTCGCAGCTGTTCAACACGCCCAACCTGTCGCGCTCGGCCTACGTCGCCAAGGTCGAGAAGGACAAGTGCGTGGCCTGCGGTCGCTGCGTTGAGGTGTGTCCGGCCGGCGCCGCCAAACTGGGCCAGAAGCTCTGTAGCAAAAAGGCTGGCGGACAGGTGCCCGAGTATCCGCGCCAGGAGCTGCCCGATGCCACCAAGTGGGACCACACCAAGTGGTCGCCCAACTACCGCAACGACAACCGTATCGAGACGCATGAGTCCGGCACCGCTCCCTGCAAGACGGCCTGCCCCGCGCACGTTGCCGTTCAGGGCTATCTGAAGCTCGCGGCGCAGGGCCGCTATGACGAGGCACTGGCACTCATCAAGCGCGAGAACCCGCTGCCCGCTATCTGCGGCCGTGTGTGCAACCGCCGCTGTGAGGATGCCTGCACCCGCGGTCGCGTGGACGAGGCCGTGGCCATCGACGAGGTCAAGAAGTTTATCGCCCAGCGCGATCTGGATGCCGCGACTCGCTATGTCCCACCTGTGGTGACCCCGACGCGTGCCGGCGGCTTCGACCAGAAGATCGCCATCATCGGCGCCGGTCCGGCCGGTCTGTCCTGCGCCTTCTATCTGGCCGAGAAGGGCTACAAGCCCGTCGTGTTCGAGAAAAACGAGCGCCCGGGCGGCATGCTCACCTACGGCATTCCCAGCTTTAAGCTGCAGAAGGACGTTATCGAGGCCGAGGTCGAGGTCATTCGCCTGATGGGCGCCGAGTTCCGCTATGGCGTGGAGGTCGGTCGCGATGTGACGCTCGACGAGCTTCGCGCGCAGGGCTTTAAAGCCTTTTACGTGGCCATTGGCTGCCAGGGTGGCCGCCTTGCCGGTATTCCGGGCGAGGATGCCGAGGACGTGACCGTGGCCGTCGACTTTTTGCGCGAGGTCAACAGCGGCAAGATCGACGCGCTGCCCGGGCGCACCATCGTGGTGGGCGGCGGCAACGTGGCCATCGACGTTGCCCGCAACGCCTGCCGTCTGGGTTCCGAGCACGTTGAGATGTTCTGCCTGGAGAGTGAGGCCCAGATGCCTGCCAGCGAGGAAGAGCGTCGCGAGGCCATCGAGGACGGCGCGCACATCAGCTACGGTTGGGGCCCCAAGGAGGTTCACCTGGACGAGGCCAGTCATGTGCGCGGCATCACCTTCAAGCGCT
>USDH01000257.1 GCA_900553415.1 uncultured Collinsella sp.
ATCCGCATGTGCGATATCGTCTCCAAATCCGACGCGGATTTTATCAAGACCTCGACCGGCTTTTCGACCGCCGGCGCGACGTTTGACGACGTGGCGCTGATGAAGGCGCACATGAAGCCGGGCAAGGGCATCAAGGCGGCGGGCGGTATCCATAATTACGAAGAGGCTTGCGCATTCATCGAGGCCGGCGCCAGCGCGTTAGGCGCATCGGCGGGCATCGCGATCGTCGAGGGCGCACCGACGGATGAGCGTCGCTAGCAGACGTATTTGACCTGAGCGATAAAGCTTCACGACCACACGCCGTTCATGTTCGAGACAATATGACTTTTTGCCCGTTGTAAACGGAGTCGCGATGGGTGTTCTGTATGATGGCTCAGACAAGGTTGTTCAATGACAGGGAGGCATATATGGCAATCAAAGCCATCGCGATGGATATCGACGGTACGCTCACCAACGATCAGAAAGTGATTAGCCCGCGTACGCGCGAGAAGCTGCTCGCGGCGCAGGAGTCGGGCATTAAGCTCATCTTGGCTTCGGGCCGTCCCGCATGGGGACTGCACGCCTTGGCGCAGGAGCTCGACCTTCAAAACCATGACGGTCTGCTGGTTGCCTTTAATGGCGCGCATGTGGTCGACGCTCAGACCGATGAGGTTCTTTTTGACCAGGCTATGCCGGCTGACGAGCTGCACCGTCTGATTGATCACCTGCGTAATTTTGACGTGATCCCTATGATTTCGCTTGGTCGCGATCTGCACGTCGAGGATTCGTACCGCTGCATGATCACGCTGCCTGACGGCTCGCAGAAAAACATCGTCAAATACGAGCGCGATGCGTGCGATCTTAAGATCCGCGAGGTGGAGAGCCTGCATGAGGTCGCCGATGCTTATCCCGTGGACAAGCTGCTGACGGCGGGCGATCCGGCCTACCTGCAGGCGCATTACGAGGAGATGTATGCGCCCTTTAAGCAGGCGCTTTCGGGCATGTTTACGGCCGACTGGTACTTTGAGTACACGGCGCCCGGTATCGACAAGGCCCGTGCGCTCGAGGGCGCCCTGCCCAAGCTCGGCATCGATGCCAGCGAGGTCGTATCGTTTGGCGACGGCCAGAACGACAAGTCCATGATTGAGTGGGCCGGCACCGGTGTCGCCATGGGCAACGCCGTCGATGAGGTTAAGGCTGTGGCCCAGATGGTGACCGCCAATAACAACGAAGACGGTATTGCGGTGGCGCTGGATAAGCTGCTGGGTTAGAATCGCCGATTAATGCATGGTTTGGGCGCCTGCTTGCGGGCGCCCTTTTGTTAGGGAGGGTGCCGTGTCCGCATTTCCGTTCGACGCCGTTATCTTTGACATGGACGGTGTCATTGTCGATACCGAGTATTACTACCTGGGCGAGACCGCAGCTTTTGCCAAGGAGCTTGGGTTGAACCTGACTCAAGAGGAGTTGAATGGGCAAGTCGGTACCTCGCATCAGTTCTTCCTGCATATGCTGGTCGATTGGTTTGAGCGCGCCGGTAAGGGGCATTTCACTGGCGAGGAAGCGTTGGCCCGTTGGGACGAGTGGGCGCATAAGCGTCCGCGCGACTATCAGGCTTTGATTAACCCGGGCGCCGTGGATACGATTCGAGAGCTGCCGCGCCGTGGCGTTCGCGTGGCGCTTGCCAGCTCGTCTCCCATGAATAGCATCGGGGAAGTGCTCAATGCGTGCGGGTTGTCGGATGCCTTTGAGTATGTGGTGAGCGGCGAGCAGTTTAAGGAGAGCAAGCCCGAGCCCGACATCTACCTGCATGCGCTGGATCTGTTGGGGCTGCCTGCGGACCGTTGCTGCTGCGTTGAGGATTCGGTGCCTGGTATCACTGCCGGCAAACGGGCGGGGTTAACGGTGATTGCCAAGCGCGAGGAGCGGTTTGGCTTTAGCCAGGATGCCGCGGACAAGATTATCGACCAGCTGCCGGAACTCCTCACGCTTTCTTAGGAGCGCGGTAGTTGCGCGTTTTTCGGGTCTGATGAGTAAATAGCCGACATTTTGGTGCGACACCTAGCATACTTTAAGCTAATGCGGGCTTAAAGACTTGTTGAATGCCCCTAAGCCCGTTTTAGACTTAATTGTGCTTGGAGAGGGTATATGCCACCGACTGAAGGGCTAACTGACGGTAAAGCAGCGATACCGCTGTACCAACAGGTTATCGATATCATCAAAAACGAAATCAACTCCGGTGCCTACAAGGCAGGCGCGCGGATACCCAACGAATTCGAATTGGCTGAGAGCTA
>USDH01000258.1 GCA_900553415.1 uncultured Collinsella sp.
AAGGTCAAGGTGACTATCGAGGCCGACAAGCTGCGTGTTTCCTCTGCTTCGAAGGACGCGTTGCAGACCGTGATCCAGTTCCTGCGCGACCAGGACTACGGCCAGCCACTGCAGTTCACCAACTACCGCTAATATCATTCGAAAGGACCGCTCTCCAACATGGATACACCGTTGGGCTCCGTGCTCTACATCACCCTCGGGTGCGCTAAGAACGAGGTTGACACCGACCGCATGCGTTCTCTTTTGACCGCCGCGGGCTACGAGGAGGCATTCGACCCGCAGGATGCCGATATCGCCATCGTCAATACATGCTCGTTCCTCGCCTCCGCAACGTCCGAGAGCATCGAGACCACGCTCGAGCTCGCCAACGAGGTTCAGGACGGCGTTCGTTCTTGCCCCATCGTCATGTGCGGCTGTGTGCCGTCGCGCTATGGCGACGACCTGCCTGACGAGCTGCCCGAGGTCGCGGCCTTTGTGAAGGCCGACGAGGAGGATGGCATCGTGGCGGTCATCGATGGCGTGCTGGGTGTCGAGCGTGAGATCGCAGCCTATATCCCGCAGGTCAAGCGTACCGTCGAGGGTGCCGTTGCTTATGTCAAGATTTCCGATGGCTGCAACCGCTTCTGCAGCTTCTGCATGATCCCGTATATCCGCGGTCGTTATCACTCGCGCAATGCCGAGAGCATTATTTCCGAGGTGCGCGACTTGGTTGCCGGTGGCGTGCGAGAGATCGTGCTGATCGGCCAGGACACGGGCATCTGGGGCACCGACTTTGCCGACGAGGACGTCGCCGAGGGCTCGCCGCGCAATCTGGCGCAGCTGTTGCGCGCCGTCGCCGAGGCCGTGCGCCCGCAGAACGTCTGGGTCCGTGTGCTCTATCTGCAGCCCGAGGGCATGACTGACGAGCTTATTGAGACCATTCGCGATACGCCCGAGGTGCTGCCCTATATCGATATCCCCGTGCAGCACTGCGACGCGCGCATCCTCAAGGCTATGCGCCGTTCTGGTTCGCGCCAGGAGCTCGAGGACCTGTTCCGTGATCTGCGTGAGCGTATCCCCGGCATTGTGATCCGTTCCACGGCCATGGTCGGCTTCCCGACCGAGACCGACGACGAGTTCCGCGACCTTATCGACTTTATGGACACCGTCGGCTTTGACTACACGAGCGTCTTTGCCTACTCGCAGGAGGAGGGCAGCCTGGCCGCTAAGATGGAGGGTCAGGTCGATGAGGAGGTCAAGCTCGAGCGCGCCCAGGAGGCTATGGATCTGGCTGAGTCGCTCGGTTTTGCCGCCACCGCCGCACATGTGGGCGAGCGCGCCCAGGTGATTGTCGACGGTATCGAAGAGACCGAGGATGGCGCCGAGCTGATCGGCCATGCCTGGTTCCAGGCGCCCGATTCCGATGGCGCGGTTCACTTGGACGCCAGCGAGGCGTCCGTGGGCGATATTCTGACGGTCGAGTTTACCGATAGCTTCTGCTATGAGCTTATCGGTCATGTTGTGGAGTAGGAGAGCGTTGTGGCTAACGAGAGCAATAAGGAACTGACGAGTGTTTGGACGCCCGCCAACATCGTGACGTGCGTTCGCATCGTCTTTATCCCGGTGTTCATGATCGTGTCGGCGCTGTCTCACACGAGTGTTGCCGGTACGAATTGGAGCACCTTCGACGGCCCGCTCGCCGCCGCTGCCTTCATTCTGTATGTGATCCTGTCGTGCACCGATAAGGTTGACGGTTATCTGGCGCGCTCGCGCAACGAGATCACCGACTTCGGCAAGTTCTTGGACCCCATCGCCGATAAGCTGCTCGTGTTCTCGGCCCTGCTGCTGTTCTTGGATTTTGGCGCCGTAACCGTGTGGTCGGTGTTCATCATCCTGTTCCGTGAGCTGCTGGTGAGCGCCCTACGCATGGTCGCGAGTGCGGCCGGTGTGGTCGTTGCCGCCGACAAGCTAGGCAAGTACAAGACGGCGACCACGATGGTCTCCATCTGCGGTTACCTGTGCGTTTTTGCTATGGCCGGCTTGCACCTTGGCCCGGTGGCGCTGACGCTCGGCATCTACTCGGTGTCGCGCTTCCTGTATGCCGTTGCCGTTGTCTTGACCGTTATCTCGGGCGCCCAGTACTTCTGGAATTGCCGCAAGATCGTCTTTTCGGTCTAGGTCCTGGTGGGTATGACGGACTCTTTTGAGCAGATTTCCGCACATAACGAGGAGCTGGCGCGTCATATTGTCGAGCGCGCGAGCGCTCGGGGCGTGACGGTTTCAA
>USDH01000259.1 GCA_900553415.1 uncultured Collinsella sp.
CTTTGCCATAACATCGGCGTTTGCGTTGCTGGCGAAAAGTAGTCGTCGGGGACGTTCTTAAACGACTACTTGCTCGCGAACAGCCAGATGAGGACGATCGCGAGGACTACGGCGACAATGCAGACGATGGCGCCGGTGAATTTGATGCGTGAGTCGCGGGTACGCTCGCGCACGTCGTCCTCGGCAGCTTCGAGCTGAGCCACTTCGTGCTCGGTTTCGGCGTGTTCGGCCTTATCGCGGGCCAGGGATCCCGCGAGCGACTCGGTAATCTCGGGATGGTCGTGCACCTCGGTCGCCTGCTCGATGATCGACTGCGCATGCGCGACATCCGCTTGGGCATTGGCGATAGCCTGCTCTTGCTCTCGACGCGCCTTGTCCTCGGCGGCGATCTTCTCGCGCAGTTCGCGCTGGCGAGTTGCAGCGGCGGTTTTTGCGGTCTGCAGCTCGTCGCGCGCGGCGTCGGCCTCGGCCGTCACGGCTTGATGGGCGCGCTTGGCGTCGGCAATGGGGGCCTGCGCCTGCTCGACGGCGTGCTCGGCGGCTGCGAGCGAGTGCTCAAGATCGGCGGCGATGTGCGGGACATCTTCCTCGGCTTTGCGCAGGGCGTCGGCCGTGTCGGAGATCTGCATCGAAAGCTCGCTGGTGCGCACCGTGTAATTGGCGGGATTTGCCGAAGGATTGCGCTGCAGCTCGGCATACTCGCGGCGCAGCGTTTCGAGTTGAGCGCGCGTGGCATCGACGGTTTGCTTTGCGGCGGCAACACCGGCATCGTGCTCTGCCTGCACCTTGTCGCGGATACGCTTGGAATCCTCGAGGCGTCGAATGAGGCGGTTGCCGGTTTCGCGCGAGCTGGCTTCACGCGCCTCCACGGCGTCGAGCGCGGCTTTAAGGCGTCGCTCGGTGGCGTCGTCCTCTTCTTTCATTTGTTCGAGCTGAGCCTTGAGCTCTGCTGTCTTGGCAGCATGGGTGTCGCGGCCGATTTCTGCCGCCGCCGCGGCCTTTTGGGTAGAGTCGATTGTCTGGCGTTGCTCGGTGACGATTTGCTCGTAGCGGCCTGCGATATCCTGGCGCGTCTCGAGTTCCTCGGCCTGATCGGCAATGCGCTGCTCGAGTTCGGCCAAGTGGGCGCGGGCGTCGGCAAGTGCCTTTTTCGCGGCGTTCATCTCACGCATGGCCGAGGCGCCCTGGGCGATAAAGGCGCCCACGGCGTTCGCAGTGTTCGAGACAGCGGTCCCCAGATCGCGGCTCGCGGCGGGGGAATGCGGGGCGGTCGGACGAGCGGTGTCGGCAGCATCCGCATCGGCAGCCTGCGGCGCGGCGATATTGCCGGTACCGCCCTCGACCACAGAAAAGCCTGCTGCGTGCGGATCGACCGCGTCGGCGCCAATTGTGGGGTGCTCGAGCTGCAGGAACGAGGGCATGGTGCTGCCTTGATCGGCAACGGGGGTCTCGCCGGGCACAAAGGTCGAGGCGGCCTCGGCGGCCTCCTCTTCCTCGGCATCCACGTCGGCGTCGGCCACGGCGTCTTTCATCGCTTTGACGGCATCCATCATGGAGTCCATGACGGCGTCGAGCTCTTCTTCCGAAGACACCTCGATGGGGCCTGCTGCTTGCGGAGCGTTCTCAGCCTTGGGCTCAGTATCGCTCGGGTCCGGCTGCTCTAGCTGCTCTTCTTTGTCTTGCTCTGCGGCGACATTTGCGTCTGCGGCCTCGTCTGCGGCGGCAGGAGCCTCCTCGACAGCGGCATCAATGCCGCCATCGCTTCTGGTGGAAGTATCGCAGTCGTCAATGGTGTCTGCGGAATTATCAATATGCTGTTGAGTCTGGGGGTCCAGCTCGTCTGTCATAGGCATGTGCTCCTCATCGTTGTTTGTCACCCTATGATAAAGTCTCGCGCCGACATCCCGCGCGCTGCAGCAAAGTTTCAAAACGTGTTCGATGGCTCGTTTGGGTGACAAAAAATTCGGCCTCTTTGTCCAGTTCGTGCTTGACATTCCCTTCGCCGAAAGACGTTGCACCGTTCGCCTACCATGGGCTTTATTTTTCACTTGAACCCGCTAAAGTTGCATTTCAGCTTTTGGCGCGTGAAGTTGGATGCGCGCAGTCGACGGGCGGGCCCGTCGCGATTTGAAAGGACTTCGTATGGGACTTTTCACTGGTAAGACCGTGATCGTTACCGGCGGCGGCAAGGCCACGCTTAAGGACGGCTCCGCTGGTTCCATCGGCTACGGCATCGATATCGCTTTTGCCAAGGAGGGCG
>USDH01000260.1 GCA_900553415.1 uncultured Collinsella sp.
TACCTTGAATTTGAGACCCGGACTTCCCACGGAAGCCCGGGTTTTTTATTTCCGAGCAAACCATCTGCAATTCCCATTTGGCCCATAGCTTTACGTTCTGCTTGTGGCCCTTGCGGGTACAATATGCAAGATATTTGGACGGTCAGAAGGAGCCTCATGAAGGAGTCCTCTCAGCATACATCTAAGCCCCAGGTCGAGGTTGAGGCCTCGGGCGGCGATGACAATAAGAGCGCACGCCGCGGCGCCATCTTTATCGGCGTTGTGCTGGTGGGTTATATCGTCTATCTGGTGGTAACCGGGCAGATGGGGCAGTTCTGGGCCGCTATGTCGAGCGTCCAGGCGCCATGGCTCGTTATCGCGTGTCTTTGCATGTTCATGTATCTGTTCTTTGGCATTGTGGCCTATGCGATCGCCGTTTGGCTCGACCCCAATTCACCCGTCGGCATTCGCGACCTGATTTCGGTCGAGGCGAGTGGCATCTTCTTTGGCAACCTCACGCCTATGATGATGGGCTCGACTCCCGCCCAGATCTACCGCCTGACCAAGGCGGGCCAAAATGTCGGCGAGGCCGGAGCCACGCAGTTCACGCGCTTTATCGTGTACCAGTTTGGCCTCGTTGCCTGGGGCGCTATCCTACTGCTTGCCCGCATGCCGTTTTTTGCCGAGCGCTATGGCGACATGACGCTGCTGTGCGTCTTTAGCTTTGGCGGGCACTGCTGCATCTTGCTGGGCATCTTCGCCGTCGCGCTTATGCCTAAGACCGTCACGCGCGTCGCCCATTGCATCATCAATTGGCTCGAGCGCATAGGTGTCTCGGCCACTAAGATCGAGGGATGGCGCACGTTTGTCGATGGCGAGATCTACTCCTTCTCCGAGAAGTTCAAGCTTTCTGCCGGACATTTTTCGTCCATGCTGCTCACCGTGTTTATCACCATGCTGCAGCTCGCGTTTTTCTATCTGGTGCCGTATTTCCTGATGCTTGCCTTTGGCCACCACGAGGTCGACTTTTTCTCGGTCATGGCCGCGAGTGCCTTTGTTCAGCTGCTGAGCTCTGCGGTCCCCTTGCCCGGTGGAACTGGTGGCGCCGAGGGCGGCTTTGCGCTGTTCCTGGGTCATTTCTTTGGGTCGGCTTCGACCGCCGGCTATCTGCTGTGGCGTCTCATTACGTTTATCGCGCCGACCATTTTGGCTGCGCCCCTGCTGGGCCTTAAGAGCGCCCACAACGAGAGCATCCATGCGCGCTGGGATCGCGTGATGCGCAAGCTCGGCCGCGCGCCTCAGACGCCCTCTGCGCCCACTAAGCCGCACCCCACGAATGCGGTTACCGTTGATCCTAAGAAGCACGCTCAGAAGGCTTCTGGGACCGCTAAGCCGGCTCATAAAGCCTATGTGCGCCAGACAGGCGACGGTATTCGCGTATCTCCGTCGGCACTCAATAAGAAGAAGCACCCTAAATCGCAGTAGGGCAGTCGTGCGTTCTTCATGATGCGGGGCATATTTGAGCTGTATGGGGGATAATCCTCTTACGTAGATTATCTCTCATCTGTTGATGAATGCCCGCATATCGAAGGGACACGCCCATGGCCACCAGCAAACCGCGTATTGATCGCCGCATCGTTCGCAGCCGCAATGCCATCCTTTCCGCTTTCGAGCGCCTGCTCATGGAAAAGCAGCTGGCAGACATTACGGTGAGTGCCATCGCGCGCGAGGCCAATGTCGACCGCAAGACCTTTTACGTTCACTTTGGTACGGTCGACGGCCTGCTCGATGCCATTGCCGTCGATGTGGTGGAGATGATTGTCGACTCGGTCGAGAAAACGCTTGCTTCAATGGACGGTGACACCAACGAGCGCGCCCTGGGAGCGGCGGCGACCTTCTTTAAAACCGTTAACGAGGCGCTGTGCAACAACCTGGTGCTCAATCGTCAGCTGATCGAGAACATTCCGCTCGATGATTTTATGGCTCGTCTTCGTGCGCCGCTCGAGCACGAGATTGCCGAGCGCGATTTGCTGCCCCAAGGTCTCAAGGACGAGATGTTCGATTACTATCTTGCGTTTTTGCTGTCCGGTATCATCGGCATCTATCGCACGTGGGCGCTGTCTGACGGTTCGGTTCCTATCGAGCGTGTCTCGGAGGTTGCTAATAATCTGACGTTGAGCGGTCTTTCGAGTTTGGAATCTCGCTTGGATTAGGCGCAGGCTCGAGTTCGCGAGGCGCTTGTC
>USDH01000261.1 GCA_900553415.1 uncultured Collinsella sp.
GGTGCTTCGTCCACTACGGTGAGCCGCGTTTCAAAGGCGCTCAACGGCGAGTACGGTGGCTACCGCAAGATCCTCATTAAACTGGAGGATGGCGAATAAGCTGCGCCAAAAACGAATTGTACAAAACCGCTCCTCCGGGGGCGGTTTTTATATGCCCGCAATCGGCTGGTGCGTTGGGGTCAGGTTGCTTTGTACCAAAAGATGGAGCTGCGGTGGCAATGTGTCCGCTTGGGCGGGTAGGATGGATGCATTGATTATTGCGAACAGTTTGAGCGGAGGACCATGCCTGTTCGAATCTATACCACCAATGCCGGCACGGATTTGAGCGATGCCGAGGCGGCGCTGCTTGCCGACCTTATTGCCCGCCACGGGCGTGCCGTGCTGCTGGCGCCAACGTTTGCCGAGCTCGACCTGTGCCGTCATGATGCGGCGGGAGCCGGCGTTTCGCTGGGTATCGACTACAAGACGCCTTCGTCGTGGCTTCGCTCGCTTTGGGAGCTTTTGGGCGACGGACGCGGTTTCGTCGACAACCTGCAACGCCAGATGCTGTTTTCGGACATGGTCGCGCGTCTCGATGATTCCGACCTGCAACCGCTTTCGCGTAGCCAGGGCACAGTGCGCATGCTCGCGCGCATGGCCCGCGACGTGCTGCCGGGTGTGGCGGGGGCGGGCGACGAACGCTGCCGTGATGCCGCCGCTCAGCCCGATCCCAAGAGCGACGCCGAGGCTCGTGTGTTCGAGCTTTTGCGCGCCTACGCGGGCGGTTTGGACCGTCGAGATATGGTCGAGCCCTGCGAGGCGGCTGACATTATGGCCGGCGCTTTGGCCGACAACCTGCCGGGGTGCGCCCGCGCCGTTTGCGTGCGCGGCGTCACGTCATTTACGTATAGCCTGCTCGAGCTGCTGTCCGCCGTGGCAAACAACGGGGGAGAGGTTGTCGTGCTGCTTGCCCGCGAGCAAGCGGCGATGCGCGAGGAGCTTGCCGCGGCATTTGATGCCCGCGATGTGTTGTTTGAGATCGCGCCGCTAGGGGAGGGTGTCGGCGCGTCTGATGCCGCTTGCGGGACCGCCGCTCAGCCTGCCTTTATTGAGGTCGCCGGCCCCCATGCCCGTGCTCATGTCTATGCGGACGTCATCGATAAGATGGTGAAAGCGCACGAGGAGTCCAAGGTCAACGATGCCGCCTCCGCACCTGCCGATCCCGTGCGCGTGCTCGTGGTGTCCGCCCGGACGCCCCAGCTGTTCGGCGAACTCGCTGCCCGTTTGGCGGCGCGTCACATTGCAGCCGAGACGACTGAGTTCACGGCGTTTTCCCAGTCCATCGCAGGCAGGCAGTTTACAGCGCTCGCCAACCTGATCGAGCGTATGAAAGCCGCCGATGAGGGCATGGCGTCAAAGACCGAGTGGTGGCCCGCGCCGGAGCTTACCGACTGGATCTACAGTCCGCTTTCGGGCGCTGATGCCGTCGATGCCCGTACCTTCGATAAGAATATGCGTCTCTCGCGCAGCAAGACTACCGCGGGCGTTAAGAGCCTGCTGCAGAGCGTCCAAGGCCAGGTGAGGGGCGCGCGCAAGGCGGCGAGCGACGAGAACTGGTTTAAGAACGTGCCGTGCGTGGTCTCGGACGTGTTCCAGGCGCTGTGGCGTGACAAGCCCGTGACGGCGCTCAAGGCCATGCTTGCCGTTGCCGAGGCGTTGCCCGATCGCTCGCTGGGCAGCTTGGATGGCCAAGCCCGTCGCCAGGCGGAGGTGGCCCTGCTGCGCCATGTCATCGACATCCTTATGAATGATGCTCGCGCGCTCGACGTGTCACAGGCCGCGACCGTACCGGTTCTCGATGGCGTTCGAACCAAGGTGGACAAGCGCAGCACTGCATACGATTACGAGACCTACGAGGTAGACCGCGCGCCGCGTGCCCAGGTTCGCTTTGCTTCGCTTGCCGATGCGGCGGTTCTGCGCCCCGGCAGCTACGATGCCGTGCTGTTTGCCGATGTCGACCTGGACAGCTATCCGCTTTCGCACGAAGAGGGTCCGCTGGCCACGCTGACGGCCGCGCTGCGCCGCGACGGCGTGTCTTTGGAGCCCGCCGCCCTGCTGCGCGTGCGCTTTGGCCGTGCAATGCAGGCGGCGAGCGGTCCGGTCACGCTCGCCCGCGTGACGCACGATCGCCAGGCACGCGAGTGCTTCCCGGCAGCCGTATGGACCGAGCTGCGGGCGC
>USDH01000262.1 GCA_900553415.1 uncultured Collinsella sp.
CCGTCGTCGATCGCCTTGAGGACGTTCTCGCGCGTCATCATCCGTGCGATCTCGACGGCATCGTCGATGCAGCCGGGGCAGCTGCGGAGCGGACCCTTATCCGATCCGATGCCCTTGAGCGTGCCGCAGACGGTTGTCGTGTTCTTCTCGCCAAAACGCTTGGCGATTTCGCGCGACAGCTTGTAGGTCTGGCCCTTGGTCTTGGGGTTTTCCATGCCGTCGCTCATTGCAAAGCCCATGATGGCCACGGCGCCCGAGATGGCGCCGCAGGTTTCGGTCATGCCGCCCATGCCGGCGCCAAAGCCCTCGGTGAGGGTAAAGGCGACCTGGGGGTCGAGCCCGACGGCGGGCGCGAGCGTGCAGGCGACGGCCTGGGCGCAGTTAAAGCCACGGGCGTGATATTCGGCAGCCTGAGCCTGACAGGCGGTGATGTCGAGCTGGGCCGTATCGATTTGCTTCATCGTTGTCTCCTTGGTCACGGTGTACCCGCCTATGGTACCCGTGACGGGGCATGTAATCATCGAGAGCTTCATGTATGCCTCGTTTTTATCTATCGAGCAAATGCCCAAGGCTTGAGATAAATACCCCTGATCAATTTGTCCCATAACCTACCTTGGGGATGGGTTGAGAGGGGTGCGGGGTAGCGGTATCGTGAACCGAATAAAACGTAACCCAGGCAAGGGAGCTAGATATGAGCGAGCAGACCATCGGTACCACATGTGTTCAGGGCGGCTATCACCCGGGAGATGCCGAGCCGCGCCAGGTGCCCATCTACCAGTCCACCACGTGGAAGTACGACACGTCCGAGCACATGGGCAAGCTGTTTGACCTGGAGGAGTCTGGTTACTTCTACAGTCGTCTGCAGAACCCCACATGCGATCTCGTTGCCGCCAAGATCTGTGAGATGGAGGGCGGCACCGCTGCGATGCTCACGAGTTCGGGCATGGCCGCGAACTTCCTCGCGATCTTTAACGTGGCCGGTGCCGGCGATCATGTGGTCGCTAGCTCTGCCATTTACGGCGGTACGTATAACCTGCTCGCCCACACCATGGGCCGCATGGGCGTGACCTGCACGTTCGTCGCCCCCGACTGCACCGATGAGGAGCTCGAGGCTGCTTTTCAGCCCAACACAAAGCTCGTCTTTGGCGAGACGATTGCCAACCCCGCCCTTGCCGTGCTCGATATTGAGCGCTTTGCCAAGGCCGCACATGACCACGGCGTGCCGCTGATGGTCGACAACACCTTCCCGACGCCCGTGATGTGCCGTCCCTTTGAGTGGGGCGCCGACATCGTTACGCACTCCACCACCAAGTACATGGATGGACATGCTGCCTACCTGGGTGGCGTGATTGTCGATCACGGCCAGTTTGACTGGATGGCCCATGCGGACAAGTTCCCGGGTCTCACCACGCCCGATGAGAGCTACCACGGCGTGACCTATGCCGAGAAGTTTGGTCGCGAGGGTGCCTTCATTACCAAGGCAACCGCTCAGCTCATGCGCGATCTTGGTCCTATGCAGAATCCGCAGGCGGCCTTCTTCTTGAACAGCTCGCTCGAGAGCCTGCATGTGCGCATGCCGCGTCATTGCGAGAACGGCCTGGCCGTTGCCAAGTTCCTGCAGAGCCATCCCAAGGTGCGCTTCGTGAGCTATCCGGGCCTGGAGGGCGATAAGTACTATGACATCGCTCAGAAGTACATGCCCAACGGTACGTGCGGCGTCGTAAGCTTTGGCTTTATCGGTGGTCGCGCGGCGGCCGAGACCTTTATGAAGAGCCTCAAGCTCGCCCAGATCGCTACGCACGTGGCCGACGCCCGCACCTGCTGCTTGCATCCGGCAAACGCCACCCATCGCCAGATGAACGATGAGGAGCTCATCGCCTGCGGTATCTCCGCCGACATGGTGCGCCTGTCGTGCGGCCTCGAGGACACGGCCGATCTGATTGCCGACCTTGAGCAGGCGCTCGAGCAGTGCTAGGCTAGCGTGCGTGCTAGGCGTGGGACGGCTTTTCGGCTGACGACGTCCTCATAGTTCCGATTCCGTAGGCGGGACCCCGATCGTGTCCGTTTGTAGGCGATTGGGGTCCCGTTTTTGCGTTGCACGATAGAAAGGATATACATGGAGAAAACTGCCGAGCAGCTGCGCCGCGAACACATTGCCCTAGAGGGCGACCCCCACGGTAAGAATAAATGGGCGATTCTGTTCACCGTGCTCGTC
>USDH01000263.1 GCA_900553415.1 uncultured Collinsella sp.
GACCGTGACGCTCGCTCGCCGCGGCGTCTTCGAGACCGATCCCGCGCTCGAGGAGCGGTTCTTTGGGATGCTGGGCCGCTAACCATGAGGGTCGTCAACGACTTTACATCGAAAACCGATGAGGGGACGCTGCGTCGCGGCTTTATGGCTTCGGGCCTGACTCCCTTTGGTGCCATGCCTCGTATCGATTACATCTGTTCCAACGGGCTGTTCCGGCGGCACCTGGGCAACATTGCACAGTTGGAATCGGGGCGCATCTTCTGCCGCCACGGTATTGACCATCTTCTCGATGTCGCTCGCATTATGTGGATCAAGAATCTCGAGGAACAGCTCGAATTTGACCGCGAGGTCATCTACGCCACGGCACTTCTTCACGATATCGGCAAAGATGAACAGTATGAATCGGGTATATCCCATGATGTTGCAAGCGAACGCGTCGCTGATGCGATTCTCGGCGGCATGCCCGATGATGTGGCGTTTGAGCCGGCCGATGCCGCAGCCATTAAGACGGCCATTCTGGGCCATCGAAAGCTGCGCGTGAACAGCCAACCGCTTGAGCGTCTGCTCTATGCAGCCGACAAAGCGTCGCGCGCCTGCTTTGCATGCCCCGCGCGCAATGCTTGCAACTGGAGCGATGATAAAAAGAACCTGTCGATTCGCGTGTAGTTAGTTTGCGCGGTCGGGGCTCTAAACGAAGGAGACGATCGCGATGAGCAACAAGAAACTGCCCGAGAATGCAACCAAGACTGAAGGCGCCGAGCTCGCCCGCCGTGGAAGGGGCGAAATATCCACCGCAACGGCGGTGCCCCACGTGAACTATGACGATCTGCGCCATGCCGACCGCATTACTATCGACGGTCTCGAGGTCTTTGCCAACCACGGTGTGTATCCCGAGGAGAACGCGCTGGGCCAGAAGTTCATCGTGTCCTTGGTGCTCTATGCCGACCTGCGTGCAGCGGGGGAGCACGATAACCTGGACGCCTCGATTGACTATGGCCCGGTGTGCCACGATGTCGATGGCTATCTGCGCGAGCATACGTTTAAGCTCATCGAGGCGGCAGCCGAGGGGACAGCCCAGATGCTGCTGCGCCGTTATCCCTCGCTGCTTGGTGTGCACATAAAGCTCGATAAGCCGTGGGCTCCTGTTGGCCTGCCCCTGGCAAGCTGCGGCGTCGAGATCGAGCGCGTGCGCTAGTCGACGCTAGAGCTTGTTGAGGGGTGGCTGCTTGAGCCGCTGAGACAGTGCTCTATTGTTGGGACAGTACGTGTCGAGCAGGGCGTGAAAGCGCTGATTGTGGCTCGGCTCGAGCAGATGGACGAGCTCGTGGGCGACAACCATGTCGAGGCATTCGACAGGGTAGGCGGCGAGCTCGCGCGCGATGCGAATGGCGCCGGTTTTGGGTGTGCAGGAGCCCCAACGCGTTTTCATGCTGCGCACGGAGACGCGGGCCACGGTGACGCCCATTGCGATTTCGTACGCGTGCACGATGTCGCGTAGCGCTGCGGTGACCTCGGACGCGTAGAGCTGGTCGATGTGGGCTTGGAGCTCGTCGGACGTTAGGCCGTCGAGGATTGCGCGCCGCTTGGCCTGTGGGCTTTCGTCCGATTCGTCGGTACCCATAAAACTTGCGAAGGTGGCCTGCTTGGGTCGCGGTGCGGGCGATGCAAAGTTGTGATCGAGTGCGTCCTGTACCGTGATGGGCTTGCCCCAAAGTGCAATGATGGACGAGGGGCTGAGCGGCTCTCGCGCCGTCGCCTGACGTTGCTCGCGCTGGGCAAGTCGGCTGATAATCCAGGCGCTGTTGCGCTTCACAAACGCTTCGATACGCTCGCGGCTGGCGCCGAGCGGTGCGCTGGCGTGGACCTCGCCGCTCGATGTGACGCGTAGGTTGAAGTTCTTGACGCGCTTTTTGGTAACGACGACGGGGATGGGCGTCCCATCCGGTTGGGATACGAAAATCGTAAACTGCTGCGTCAAAAGCGGTCCTTCAGATTGGGGACGGGCCGGCATGTCGACCGCTCGGCATGCCGGCCCGCTCAAGGGATGCGAAATTAATTGCGCTCTTAATAGCGCTCGAAGAAGGCGAGCGCGTTGTCGCTGCAGAGCTTCTGCATCACGGTCTTGCCGAAGTGTTTGGAAAGCATGTTCTGAAATTCGGGCATCTTGCTGGCATCGGAGAGGAAGGCGGGCACAGTTGCGCCGTCCCA
>USDH01000264.1 GCA_900553415.1 uncultured Collinsella sp.
GTCGACATACAGGCCGTCGGCAAGCTCGCCTACGGCGACCGAGACACCGCCGGCGCCAAAGTCGTTGCAGCGCTTGATCAGACGGCAGGCATCGCCGCGGCGGAACAGACGCTGCAGCTTGCGCTCGACCGGGGCGTTGCCCTTCTGGACCTCGGCGCCCGATGTCTCGATGGACTCGGTGTTCTGGGTCTTGGAGGAGCCGGTGGCACCGCCGATGCCGTCACGGCCGGTGCGGCCGCCCAACAGGATGATCTTGTCGGTGGGGGCGGGGCACTCGCGACGCACGTGGTTTGCCGGGGTAGCGCCCACGACGGCGCCGACCTCCATGCGCTTGGCGACGTAGCCGGGGTGATAGAGTTCGTTGACCTGACCGGTGGCAAGGCCGATCTGGTTGCCGTAGCTGGAGTAGCCGGCGGCAGCAGTGGTCACGAGCTTACGCTGCGGCAGCTTGCCCTCGAGCGTCTCGGACACAGGGACGGTGGGGTCGCCGGCGCCGGTGACACGCATGGCCTGGTACACGTAGCTGCGGCCCGACAGCGGGTCGCGGATGGCACCGCCCACGCAGGTGGCGGCACCGCCGAAGGGCTCGATCTCGGTCGGGTGGTTGTGGGTCTCGTTCTTAAAGAGGAACAGCCAGTCCTGGTCCTCGCCGTCGACATCGACCTTCACCTTGACGGTGCAGGCGTTGATCTCCTCGGACTCATCGACATCGGTCATGACGCCGGTCTTCTTGAGGTACTTGGCGCCGATGGTGCCCATGTCCATGAGGCAGACGGGCTTGGTGTCGCGACCGAGTTCGTGGCGCATCTCCATGTAGCGGTCGAAGGCCTGCTGCACCACGGCGTCGTCGATCGTCACGTCATCCAGGACGGTGCCGAAGGTGGTGTGGCGGCAGTGGTCGGACCAGTAGGTGTCGATCACACGGATCTCGGTGATGGTGGGGTCGCGATCCTCATCGCGGAAGTACTGCTGGCAGAAGGCGATGTCCGCCTCGTCCATGGCAAGGCCGCGCTCGGAAATAAAGGCGGCAAGGCCGGCTTCGTCGAGCTCGCGGAAACCGTCGAGCACCTCGACGGGCTGGGGCTCGGGGGTCTCCATGTACAGCGTCTCGGGCAGGTCGAGCGAGGCGATGCGCGCCTCGACGGGGTTCACCACGTAGTGCTTGATAGCCTCGACGGCGGCTTCGTCCAGAGCGCCCGAGATCATATAGACCTTGGCGGAGCGCACGGCGGGGCGCTCGCCCTGGCTGATGAGCTGCACGCACTCGCTGGCGGAGTCGGCGCGCTGGTCAAACTGGCCAGGCAGGAATTCGACGGCAAAGACGGCGCCATCGCTTGCGGGGAGCTCGTCGTAGGTCACATCGACCTGGGGCTCGCTAAAGACGGTCGGCACGCAGGAGCGGAAAAGCTCCTCGTCGATGCCCTCGACGTCGTAGCGGTTGATGATCCTCAGGGCCTCGATGCCCTTGATGCCGAGAATTTCGGTCAGCTCGCCCTTGAGCTGCTGAGCCTCGACGTCGAACCCGGGTTTCTTCTCCACGTAGATACGAGAGACCATTGGTTCCTGCCTTCCTGATCGGTTGGGCGTACGGTACGGTATGCGGCAGCGGTCGGTTTGCGGGGCAAGCCTCGCGGTCGCCTTGAGCCACATGTTTGTAAACCTCACTATGATACGACAGCTCGTGGCGCGTTGAGGACGGCGAGGGTGCTACAGTGATGCGCAATCAAGAGAAAGGCATCACATGGCATTCGTTTCGCTCGCCATCATCGCACTCGTGGCCTTTGCGAGTCCTTTTATCGCCTCGGCGATTCCTGGAAAACCCGTTCCCGAGACGGTCTTTTTGCTCGTGCTCGGCGCGGTGCTGGGACCCCATATGCTCGGCGTCATCCATGTAGATGCCGAGGTCTCGCTTGTGTCCGAGCTCGGTCTGGCCTTTTTGTTCCTGCTTGCCGGCTTTGAGATCGACCCCAAGAGCATCACGGGCGTCGAGGGGCGCTACGGCTTGGCGACGTGGGTCGTTACGTTTGGTATCGCCTGGCTTGCCGTGCGCTTTACCCCGTGGTTCTCGGTCAGCCATTTCGACGGTATCGCCGTGACGCTTGCCCTCACTTCTACGGCGCTCGGCACGCTCGTGCCCATCATGCGTGAGCGTTCGCTCGCCGGCACACGCGTGGGCGACTCGATTCTCGCGTATGGCACCTGGGG
>USDH01000265.1 GCA_900553415.1 uncultured Collinsella sp.
CGAGCCCACCGATGGCGGCATCTATCGCGGTCACCGCGGCCGCATGGAAATCCGCGTCGACGTTCACGGCACCTCCTGCCACGGCTCCGCTCCCGACCGCGGCGATAACGCCATCTACAAGATGGCCGACATCATCGCCGACGTCCGCGCCCTCAACAACAACGGCTGCGACGAGTCGACCGACATCAAGGGCCTCGTCAAGATGCTCGACCCCAAGTACAACCCCGAGCACTTCGAGGACGCCCGCTTCCTGGGCCGCGGCACCTGCACCGTCAGCCAGATCTTCTACACCAGCCCCAGCCGCTGCGCTGTCGCTGACTCCTGCGCCATCTCCATCGACCGTCGCATGACCGCCGGTGAGACCTGGGAGTCCTGCCTGGACGAGATCCGTAACCTGCCGGCCGCCAAGAAGTACGGCGACGACGTGAAGGTCTCCATGTACATGTACGACCGTCCGTCCTGGACCGGCGAGGTCTACGAGACCGAGGCTTACTTCCCCACGTGGATCAACAAGGAGACCGCTCCGCACGTCAAGGCCCTCGTCGACGCCCACAAGGCCATGTTCGGTGACGAGCGCATCGGCTGCGAGCCCAGCATGGACAAGCGCACCGGTCGTCCGCTGTGCGACAAGTGGACCTTCTCCACGAACTGCGTTTCCATCCAGGGCCGCTACGGCATCCCCTGCGTCGGCTTTGGCCCGGGTGCCGAGTCTCAGGCTCACGCTCCCAACGAGGTCACCTACAAGGACGACCTGGTCACCGCTGCCGCCATGTATGTGGCTGCCCTGAACCTCTACGATCCGAGCCAGGCCGATGGCGACGCCACCGTGTTCCGCGCCGGTCTGACCAACAACAAGATCGATTAGTCCCATTCCTCGATCTTGTTGAGCCGGGGACAGCTCGTGTCCCCGGCACCCCCTGTTGACTTGGGGCCCGCGGTCGTTATCTCCCATGCTTCCTCAACGGTGGCGGGTCCTCGTCATAGTGCTCTGCATGTTCTAGCCACACGCGCATGCCGGAGCACATCTACTCATTGCAATCGTTTCATCTTTGGAAAGGATATTTACATGGACGCCAAGTTTACCGAGCTCGTCGAGCAGCTGAACGGCCTCGATTTTAAGGGCATGTACGGCAGCGACTTCCTGCACACCTGGGATAAGACCACCGATGAGCTCAAGGCGCTCTACATCGTCGCCGACGCCCTGCGCGAGCTGCGCGAGAACAACGTTTCGTCCAAGATCTTCGACTCGGGCCTGGCCGTCTCGCTGTTCCGCGACAACTCCACCCGTACGCGCTTCTCCTTCTCTAAGGCCGCCAACCTGCTCGGCCTTGAGCTGCAGGACCTGGACGAGAAGAAGTCCCAGATCGCCCACGGCGAGACCGTCCGCGAGACCGCTACCATGATTTCCTTCATGGCCGACGTCATCGGCATCCGCGACGACATGTACATCGGTAAGGGCGACGCCTACATGGCCGAGGTCTCCGAGTCTGTCCAGCAGGCCTACGAGGACGGCGTTCTGGATCACCGTCCCACGCTCATCTCCCTGCAGTCCGACTCCGATCACCCCACGCAGTCCTCTGCCGACATGCTCTACCTCATCAACGAGTTTGGCGGCCTCGAGAACCTCAAGGGCAAGAAGGTCGCCGTTACCTGGGCCTATTCGCCCTCTTACGGCAAGCCGCTGTCCTGCCCGCAGTCGCTGATCAGCCTGCTGCCCCGTTTTGGCATGGACGTCACCCTGGCCCACCCCGAGGGCTACGACCTCATGCCCGAGGTCGTCGAGCGCGCCAAGGGCTATGCCGCCGAGTCCGGCACCACCTTTAAGCAGGTCAACACCATGGCCGAGGCCTTCGAGGGCGCCGACATCGTGATCCCCAAGAGCTGGGCTCCGTTTGCCGCTATGGAGAAGCGTACCAATCTGTACGCCGAGGGCGACGACGCCGGCATCGCCGCGCTCGAGAAGGAGCTGCTCGCTCAGAACGCCACCCATCAGGATTGGTGCTCCACGACCGAGCTCATGGAGAAGACCGCCAACGGCCAGGACACCATCTTTATGCACCCGCTGCCCGCCGACATCTCCGGTGTCTCCTGCGAGCACGGCGAGGTCAACGCCGACGTCTTTGACATGCACCGCGTGGGCATGTACAAGGAGGCCAGCTACAAGCCGTACGCCATCGCAGCCATGATG
>USDH01000266.1 GCA_900553415.1 uncultured Collinsella sp.
GGAACTTGTATCGAGCAAAGCCCCAAACCGCTCCCAGTTCGTTTACGTGGTCGTTTGTATCTGGTTGGTCAGGGCCATCGGGTTGTGGCCTTGATTCCGCTGCAATCGGGTAAAGGCTGATATTGTCAACGCGAGGGGCTCATTCTTTTTGATGGGCCTCTTTTTCTGTAATTGGAGACTTTGGGTTATGGCTAAGCGTTCTGGGTCGTATGTCGTTCCTTTTTCGTTTGAGTTGCTTTCGTTTGGTGAAGCTGTGGGGCTGGCTGCTGATACGGGGCGGATTTCTGGGGATGCTGGGCCTCTGCTTGAGACGGTTGTCGATATGCTCGATGAGCTGGGGCGTCCGGACGAGTATTTCGATTGCATTCAGGTTGCCGGTACCAATGGCAAGACTTCGACCACGCGTTTTTCGGCTGCCATCCTTCGCGGCGAGGGGCTCAAGACTGCGCTGTATACGTCGCCGCAGCTGGTGCGCTATCCCGAGCGCATGGAGGTTGACGGGCGCGTTGTGAGTGACGAGGCCTTTGCCCGTGGCGTTTCTGCCGCTGTTGAGGCTGGACATCGCGTGAATGCGCGCCGAGTGGCGGCGGGGGAGCGCGCCTATTTCATCACGCCATTTGACTTGCTGACGGCTGCCGCACTTGTAGTGTTTGCCGAGGCTGCGGTGGATGTTGCCGTGCTCGAGGTTGGCATGGGCGGACGCTGGGACGCCACGAGTGCGACCGATCCCGTCGCCGTTGCCATTACGGGCATTGGGCTCGATCACACACGCATTCTGGGCGATACGCTCGAGGCCATTGCGGGGGAGAAGGCTGCGGTCATTAAGCCCGGACGCCTGGTTGTGCTGGGCGAGGGCACGCACGAGGCGAGCGTTCAGCGCGTGATGGATGCCCGTTGCCGCGCGTGCGGCGTTGTGCCGCTGGTGGTGAGCCACTCCACGACCAAGTTGCCGGCGCATGTGGGCGATACGGTGGAGTTCAGCTGCACCACGCCGCGCGCGATTTATACGTCGAGCATGGTCAAGCCGGCCTATCAGCCGCAGAATGCCGCGTGCGCGATTATGCTGTGTGAGGGCTATCTGGGCCGCGAGCTCGACCATGACAAGCTCGATGCGTCGCTTATGGGCTGTTCCACGCCGGGTCGATTTGATGTGCTGGGGACCGATCCGCTCAAGCTGATCGATGCCTGCCATAACCCTCAGAGCTGCGAGAATTTTGTGAGCGCACTGGACGAGATCGATCCGTGCGTGGAGAATCGCCCCACGCTGCTGTGCGCTGCGCTGGCCGACAAGGACGTGGCGGGTATCGTTGACGTACTGATCCCGGCCTTCCCGCGCGTGGTTGTGACCCAGACCGATTCCGACCGCGCCCTGTCGGCAGAGGAGCTTGCCGCACTTGTGGACGCCGACAAGCTCGCGGGCGTGTACCCGAGCGTGCCCGAGGCCCTCGCGGCCCTCGATGCCGCGGGCGAGTCCTTCGTAGCAGCCGGCACCATCACCCTAGCCGGCGAAGTAGCAGGCCTGCTGCGCTAACCCATTCCCTCATCAGTTGCGGTGAAATACGGACTGTTTTACAAGCCAGAAGCCTCAAACAGTCCGTATATCACCGCAACTCAAAAGCAGTCAATTTGGGACGGGGCTTTTTGGCTGCCCTGTGCCCCGAGTTGACTCGCTTGCCACGAAATGTGCCTATCTACTACGTTTGATCGGTTACCCTCGACCACACGGAAAATCGTGAAATCAAAACCGCAGGTAGACGGCTTGCTGTTTTTCAAAAAAGACCCGCATGGTCGACTCATGCGGGTTAAACGTAGTAGATAGGCCGTTTTCGTGGCGCGGCGTTTGCAAGATGTGTCAAAGGGGCTCTCCCTTTGACACATTGCCTAGTCTAGGCGGACCGGATCGTGGGGGTGGGCGTTGAGAATCTCGACGCCGTTCTCGGTCACCAGGGCCAGGTCCTCGATGCGGACGCCGGTGCGGTCGGGGAGGTAGATGCCCGGTTCGATGGAGAACGTCATGCCCGGCTCTACGACCTGCTCGTTGACGAGCGAGATGTCGCCCGGCTCGTGGTCCTGCAGGCCGATCGAGTGACCCAGGCGATGCGTAAAGTATTCGCCGTAGCCCGCGTCTTCAATCACATCGCGTGCGGCGCGGTCCAGGTCGCACATGCGCACGC
>USDH01000267.1 GCA_900553415.1 uncultured Collinsella sp.
CGGGCCTGCAGGGCGCGGGGCATGGGGCACGGGCGGGCGCTCAAGGCCGTCGCGAGGAAGCGGCTCAGGGCGATATACGCCGTGATGCGCGACCGGGTGCCCTACCGGGAGTAGCCCCGACGGTTGACAAAACTATAGGAACACCCAATGACTAACTAGCCGTGGAAGCGGGCGATAGGCGCAAGTGGCTGTTCGCGGAAGACGCGCTCGACGGCGGCGCGGTATTCGTCGACCTTTTTGGTCTTGCGCACGATCTTGTGAACGGTAGCGGGATCGGCGAAGGCGCATTTGGCGTAGAACCACCACTCCTTCATGCGAAAGACCGCGTTGCCACCCATCTCTTCTGCATAGGCCGCGAATAGCGTGTCGTGGAAACGCTGCAGTTCGGCTGCCGTGGCAGCAGGACCGCCGTTGACCATACGAGCCAGAGCGGGGTTCGCGAGCAGGCCGCGCCCCAGCATCACATGGCGCGTGCCGGGATAGGCCTCCACCAGCGCGTCCATATCCTCAAGATCAAAAATGTCGCCGTTGTATGCCACCGGAAACGGCGCACGTTCCAGCGTCTCGCCGTAAAACTCCTTGCGCGGCGAGCCCGTATAGCGGTCCTTTTGCACGCGCGGATGCACGATCAACTCCGCCAGCGGCATTCGGCAATAGAGGTCGAGCACGCGCTCGTACTCGTCATCGCTTTCCAACCCCAGCCTGGTCTTGACCGACACCGGCAAGGGTGAGCGTTCGCACACGTCGCTCAAGAACACCTCGAGCTCATCCAGGTTGCGCAGAAAGCCCGAACCCTTGCCTTTGGCAACAACCGTACCCGAGGGGCAGCCAAGGTTGAGATTGACCTCGCGGTACCCCATCTCGGCGAGCACCTGCGCCGCCCACACAAACTCGTCCGCATTCTTGGACATCAGCTGAGGTACTACGTTAAGCCCCTGGTTATTGGCAGGATCGACCTCTTTAAACGCCTTGCCACCAAAGCGGTTGCCCACCCGCGGCGGCGGCAAAAACGGCGTGTAATAACAATCGAGTGCGCCAAAGCACTCCGCATGCACGCGACGGAACACATGCCCGGTAATCCCCTCCATAGGGGCCAGCGATAAATACATCAACATCCATTCTCAAATCAATGTGACAAAGGGGCTGTCCCTTTGTCACATAATACGCCCACCGAGGGCGGGGGTTCTCTATACTGAGTCACATATGACGGTATCGCGCCAAAGGAGAACGCCGTGACCACGTCGCAGATATCCCTGCTCGCGCTCATCTTGGTTGGGGGCATCGGCATCCTGCTTATCGGAGTGAGCGCGCTCATGAAAGCCGCCGCTCGCAAGAAAGCCAAGGCCTGTACCGCCGTGACCATGGGAACGGTCATCGACCATCGCTTTATGGGCGAAGACAGGATGTATCCCGTTTTGGAATACGCCGTCGGCGGCACGCAATACCGCGCGAAAAAACAATTCCGTGGCATAAAGACCAAAAGCTTGTCGGGACTCCCCATCCGCACGCAAGCCACCGCCTACGAAGACGCCAAGGGCTGGCTGCACGTGCAGACAGGCCCCATCGCCCGCCTAGGCACCCTCGCGGAGCAGCTTTGGCCCCTCGGTAGCCAAATGACCGTGTACTACAACCCCAGCAACCCAGACAAAAGCTATGTCGAACGCCCCATCGTGGGCAACTTTGCCACACTGATGTTTAACATCGCAGGCTTCTTGCTCATCGCGATGAGCATCTTGCTCTATGTTCTTATCCAGCGCTAGCTCAAACTGATGCGCCCCGCGCCCCATGCGCCGCAACGACCGTTACGACACCAAGGATCAGCCATGGCAACACTTTCCGAACAAGAACGCAAGCGTATCCAGCGATACTGCATCTATCCCAAGATTGCCGGCACAGCGCTTGCCATGGCGTTTGTGCTGCCTTTTTTGATCATTCCCTTCGAAATGATTGACGATATCGTCTTCCATCATGAAAGCTTCCAGGAGACGGGCATGATGACCGCCTTGGCGCTCACCGTCGTCGAGCTCGCCATCTTCTGCTACTGCGCGCTCGCGCCGCGCTTTGGCATGCGCGGCAAGCAGTGGAAAGAAATGCAGCACCGGCTCGCCATCGAGCAGAG
>USDH01000268.1 GCA_900553415.1 uncultured Collinsella sp.
TCGTGCTGCGCTCCGACCACCATATCGATGACGCTATCCGCGGAAAGATCGCAAGCTTCTGCGACGTCGACACCGATTGCGTCTTTACCAATGAGGACTGCGCGAGCATCTACGACGTGCCGCAGCTGCTTGCCGAGCAGGACTTTGACCTGCGTATTTGCGAGCGCCTGGGCCTGGACCCGCGTGAGCGCGACATGAGCGAGTGGAATGAGTTCCTGCGCAAACAGAATCACGCCAACCATCACGCCGACAAGGTGAAGATCGCCGTCGTGGGTAAGTACACGCAGCTACCCGATGCGTACCTGTCGGTTATCGAGGCCCTGCACCATGCGGGCGTCTTCTACGATCGCCATGTGGACGTCCAGCTGGTCGACGGCGAGAGCCTCGACGAGCAGAATGTCTCCGAGGTTCTGGGCGACGCCTCGGGCATCCTGGTCCCCGGCGGCTTTGGCAAGCGCGCCCTGGAGGGCAAGATCCTCGCGGCCGAGTTTGCCCGTGAGCACAAGATTCCGTATCTGGGCATTTGCCTGGGTATGCAGGTGGCCGTGTGCGAGTTCGCCCGCAATGTCGTTGGCCTTGCTGGTGCCAGCTCCTCCGAGTTTGATCCGGACGGTCCGTATAGCGTCATCGATCTGATGAGCTCGCAGGAGGACGTGACCGAGAAGGGCGGCACCATGCGCCTGGGCGCCTATCCGTGCAAGCTCGCCGCCGATACTCTTGCTCGTGAGGCATATGGCGAGGAACTCGTCTACGAGCGTCACCGTCACCGCTTTGAGTTCAACAACGCCTTCCGCGACCAGCTCGAGGACGCCGGTTTGGTTATCTCGGGTCTGTCGCCCGACGAGCGCCTGGTCGAGATGGTCGAGCTGCCGCGCGACGTGCATCCGTGGTATGTGGCAACCCAGGCTCACCCCGAGTTCAAGAGCCGTCCGACTAATCCGCAGCCGCTGTTCCGAGAGTTCGTGCGTGCCTCGATCGGTCAGCACGAGGGTGTCGATCGCCTGCAGGTGACGCCCATGAACCTCGCTACGGACTAAGGGTGCCGGCGAATAAGGAACATACCGAAGCTACTCCCTCGTCGCTCGCCGTGGCGGCGGGGGAGTATCTCGATTACCTCGCGGTCGAGCGGGGCTTGGCGCGCAACACGATTGCGGCCTATCGTCGTGACCTGACGACGTACTGCGCCTATCTGGAGCGGGCGGGTATTGTGTCTTTTGAAGAGGTGACCCGTCAGATCGTGGAGGGCTTTGTCGCCGATCGCCGCGATGGGGGCTATTCCGACGCCTCGGTGGAGCGTGCGCTTGCTGCCGTGAAGGGCCTGCATGCCTTTTTGGTGCGCGATGGGGCCGTGGCCCAAAACCCGACGGCGGTGTTGCGCCTGCCTAAAAAGGCTGAGCGTTTGCCGGAGTATCTATCGGTGGAGGATGTTTCGGCACTGCTCGATCAAGATTTTCCCGAGGGCGAGATGGGACTGCGCGACCATGCCATCTTGGAAGTGCTCTACGGATGCGGTTTGCGTGTGAGCGAGTTGTATGGCCTGACACGAGCAGATATCGACGTGGGCGATATCCATATTGACGATGGCTTTGTACTCGTTCGCGGTAAGGGCTCAAAGGAACGCCTGTCCCCGCTGGTGGGAAGCGCGGCGCGAGCTCTGACGCTCTATGTAACTGAGGGACGTTCTCGCTTGGCGGCCCATGCCCGCGGAACCGAGACCTCGGCGGTCTTTTTAAATAAGAACGGACGTCGCCTGTCGCGCCAGGGCATCCATGCCATCTGTGAGCGCTACGGGCACCAGGTGGGACTGGTGGGACTCCATCCCCATACGCTGCGTCACTCCTTTGCCACCCATATGCTTGCGGGCGGCGCAGACCTCCGTGTGCTGCAGGAGATCTTGGGACATGCCGATATATCGACCACGCAGGTCTACACGCATGTCGATCGTACGCAACTGACCGAGGTCTATCTGGCGGCGCACCCGCTGGCGCATCGTTAACACATCGCTGACCTGCATATTTATAAATACTAAAGGGGACGGGCCCCAGATTGCCGAGACGCACTTTTGCGCGCATGGGCAATCTGGGGCCCGTCCCATTTTTCGTTAGACA
>USDH01000269.1 GCA_900553415.1 uncultured Collinsella sp.
GACCTGGATGCTCATGGACTACGGCTCGGTTGTCGTCCACGTCTTCACTCCCGAAGCCCGCGACTTTTACCGCCTAGAAAAGCTCTGGGGTGACGCCCCCCAGCTCCCCCTCGACCTCCTCTAGTGGCTCATTTAATATGGGGCTTTTAGCTAGCCTCGCGCATTTCGCCGGGCAGTTGCGGGTTTCCGGACCTGCCCGGCTTTCTTTTTGCCCAAAGGCGGTTAATCGTCGAAGCGGGATTGGCGGCCGAAAGATAGGGCGGTGTCGCCGAACTTGTCTCGGACGGCATCGATCGCGACGGAGAGGTCGCGACGGTCGCTTGATTGGGCTCCGCGGTCGTCGACTTCGCAGAACAGGTCGGTCTGGATGCCGCCTTGATGGTCAAAGTCGCTCATGCCGATGCCTGCTAAGCGAACATGCATGCCTTCCTGCCAGATGTTGTCGAGCAGCTCGAGCGCCACCGCCACGAAGATGTTCTCATCGTCGGTCGGATGAGGCAGCCGGCGCTGTGCCGTACGCCCGCTGCCATACGAATACTTAAGCTTGAGCGTTACCGTGGCACCCGTCAGCCCCTGACGGCGCAGACGGCGTCCCACTGACTCTCCCAACAGCGCAATCGCCGCCTCAATATCCCCACGCTCAGTCAAATCTTTCGCAAAGGTGCGTTCATTACTGACCGACTTGACCTCGCGCTCTTCATCGAGACTCGTGACTTCGGAGATTTCGAGTCCCAGTGCACGCTGGCGCATGCGTTCGCCGTTGACGCCAAAAATAGAGGCCAAGGTGGATTCCGGTGCACGTGATAGCTCGCCGAGGGTGTAGATGCGCATGCGGCGCAGTCGCTCCTCGGCCGAGCGCCCGATGCCGCTCATGGCAGATACCGGCAGCGCGGCCAAAAAGCGCTGCTCGGTTCCGGGGCGCACGATGGTCAGCCCAAACGGCTTGTCCCGCTCGCTCGCGATCTTGGCCACCGTCTTGTTGCATCCCACGCCAATGGAGCAGGTCACTCCCAGCTCTGCCACGCGATCGCTTATACGCCGCGCAACCAGCAGCGGGTCTTCGGGCGCAAATCGACCCGGCGTGATATCGATAAAGGCTTCGTCGATGGATACGCGCTCAACGCGCGGCGTCTCTTCGGCAAGAATCGCCATGACCTGCGCGCTCACCTCGCGGTAGCGATCAAAGTGCCCATGCGTCCAAATGGCCTGCGGACAGAGGCGCCGTGCCTCGGCCGAGGGCATGGCGGAGTGCACGCCAAAGCGACGCGCCTCGTATGAGCAGGTGGATACAACGCCGCGGGAATCGGCATCGCCACCCACGATGAGTGGCTTGCCGCGCCACTCGGGATGGTCGAGCATTTCCACGCTCGCAAAAAACGCATCGAGATCCATGAGGCCCACCGCCGGCCCCGTCCAGGGCGGCGGCGTGACGCCCGCAGCATCTTCATAACCGTATGTATGTTCGCGTCTTTCCATGTCATGAGTATACCGCGCAGCTCATGTGGGGTGCGTGTATGTGCTTGCAAATCCAGAATTCTTGTCTAAGATATGGATTTGCCCTCGACTACACCGAAGAAGTTGGTCTCACGGACTTCACCTGCCCGCGTCGATGGCGTATTATGTTCAACTGTTTGTTTGTAGTTGCAGCCTAAAGCTGCTTGGTTGGAGGAGTTTCCTTTGGCAGTCAAGATTCGCCTTGCTCGTCACGGCGCTAAGAAGCGTCCGTACTACCGTGTCGTCGTCGCCGATTCCCGCGCCCCGCGTGACGGTCGTATCATCGAGGAGGTTGGCCGCTACAACCCGATGACCGCCCCCAAGACCATCAACCTCGACCTCGAGAAGATCGCCGACTGGCAGTCCAAGGGTGCTCAGCTCACCGACGCCGTCGCTGCTCTGGTCAAGGCCGCCAACGAGGGCGAGAAGACCGAGACCGTCGTCAAGAAGTCCAAGAAGCAGCTCGCCAAAGAGGCCGAGGCCGCTAAGGCTGCCGCTGAGGCCGCTGAGGAGAAGACCGAGTTTGACGTTGTCCTGGCTGGCTTCGACGCCGCTGCCAAGATCAAGGTCATCAAGGCTGTCCGCGAGATCACCGGCCTGGGCCTGGCTGAG
>USDH01000270.1 GCA_900553415.1 uncultured Collinsella sp.
GCATCTCCTGCGAGCGTGGCTATGTGCCGTGGCCCGACATGGGTGACGCCATGCGCGAGGCGGGCATTCCGCTGCTGTCGCTCGAAGGTGCTGCCCCCGTCGCTTCGTTTGATATCGTTGGCCTACATGTGCCGCACGAGATGGCGGTGACGAACTTCCTCGAGGCACTCGATCTCGCTGGCATTCCGCTGTTAGCGGCCGACCGCACTGAGGACGATCCCATTATCATCGCCGGTGGTCCTTCGGTGTACAACCCCGAGCCGTACGCGGCCTTCTTCGATGCCATCCTCATCGGCGAGGGCGAGGAATCGCTGCTCGAGACCTGCCAGCTGCATCGCCGCCTGCGTGACGAAGGGGTCCCGCGCGCGCAGATTGTTGAGCAGCTTGCATCCATTGCCGGCAACTACGTGCCGTCGCTCTATGAGGTTCGTCACGACGAGCCCTGCTCGCCGCATGGCTACACCGTGCCGCGTGAAGGCAAGGATGCGCCGACCGTGGTCTACAAGCGCGTCGTCGAGAATTTCGGCGCCACGAATCCGCTGTCGCAGTCGTGCGTACCCTATGCGCAGCTGGTCCACGACCGCCTGTCTATCGAGATCCTGCGCGGCTGCGCCCGCGGCTGTCGTTTTTGCCAGGCCGGCATGACGTATCGCCCGGTGCGCGAGCGCTCGGCCGACCAGATCGTCTCGTCGGTGATTCAGGGTCTGGAAAAGACCGGCTATGACGAGGTGTCGCTGACCTCGCTCTCCACGACCGACCACTCCTGCATTCGCGACGTGCTCGGCAGGCTCAACCGTCGCCTGGAGGATACGGGTATTCGCGTGTCTATTCCGTCGCAGCGCTTGGATTCGTTTGGCGTGGATATGGCCGAGTCGGTCGCCGGCGAAAAGAAGGGCGGCCTGACGTTCGCGCCCGAGGCCGGCAGCCAGCGCATGCGCGACATCATTAACAAGAACGTGACCGAGGAGGACCTGGACCGTGCGGCCAAGGCGGCCTTCGAGGCCGGCTGGAACCGCATGAAGCTCTACTTTATGATGGGCCTTCCCGGCGAGCGCGACGAGGACATCGTGGCCATCGCCAATCTGGCCGATCACGTGCTGGAGCTCGGTCGTTCCGTGGTGCCCAAGGCTCGTCGCGGCTCGATCTCGGTGTCCATCTCGGTTTCGGTCTTTATCCCCAAGGCTGCCACGCCGTTCCAGTGGTGCCCGCAGCTCGACTACGACGACGTCAAGCGTCGCCAGAAGCTGCTTATCACGAGCGTTCGCAACCGTGCCGTCCGCGTGCATTACCACGATGCCGAGACCTCGCTCATTGAGGCCGCGCTGTCCCGCGCCGGTCGTGACATGACGCCCGTCATCATCGATGCTTGGCGCGCGGGCTCTCGCTTTGACGCCTGGGTAGAGCATTTCTCGCTCGATAACTGGAAGGAGGCTGCTGCCAAAAACGGCATCGACCTCAATGAGCTCGTGCACCTGCCCTACGAGTTGGACTGGCGTCTGCCGTGGGAGCATGTGAGCCCCGGCTGCACGCGCGGCTTCCTCGAGCGCGAGTACCGTCGCTCGCTCGAGGGCGTCACGACTCCCGACTGCACCCGCACGTCGTGCACCGGCTGCGGAATCTGCCCCACGCTCCACGCCAAGAATGTATTGATGGGTGATCGCGCATGAGTGAGCGCCTGACCGACAATCCCACGCTCTTTAGGCTTCGTGTTCGCTATGGCAAGCGCGATCGCCTTAAGTACCTGGGCCATCTCGAAGTGATCCATACCATTGAGCGCATCGTGCGCCGTGCGGGACTTCCCTATGCCGTCACGCAGGGCTTCTCTCCGCACATGCGCGTGGGCTTCTCTTCGGCGCTACCGGTGGGTACGTCGTCGGCCTGCGAGTGGTATGACCTGTTTATGACCGAGTTCGTGGCGCTCGACGAGGCGTTTGGGCGCCTGGCTGCGGCGTCTCCGGCCGATCTGGCCCCCATCGAGGCGGCGTACATCGACGTGCGCACGCCGGCGTTGACGGCGCAGCTCACGCGCCTGTCGTATCGCATCGACCTGCACTTGGATCCCGAGGCGCCCGTAAGCGCCGATGAGGTGCGTCGTGCGATCGA
>USDH01000271.1 GCA_900553415.1 uncultured Collinsella sp.
AGAGTCCTCGGGTCCGCGCTTTTTGCGCTTGGCCTTGGAACGGCGCGGCGCATCGTCGCCAAAGACCTCCATGCCAAACTCGTCTTCCTCTTCCATGGGATGACGATACTCGATGCTCATGATGCACCAAATGCCGCCCTGCAGAATCTTGGAGTAGTCGCGCACGTACTCGGCCGGCATCACAAACGGCTCAATGGTCAGATTGGCAAACGACGCCACGTAGATGTCTTTGTACTCGTCGAGCTTGGCCGTCACCTTATCGATGATGGTAAAGCGCCCCAGCTCGCGAATCTTGGACTTGATGCGCTCGGACTCGTCGGGGCGCACATAGTTATCGGTGAGAATCTTGCGGATGCGCTCCAGGCCCTCCGCCACGGCATCCTCGTCGTCTGTTGAGCAGTACATGCCCAGCAAGTACTCCAGCACAAAGGTAGGCACGTTGGCGCCGCGCTTCATAAGGGCCGTCAGGTCCTTACGCACGATCTTGCCGCCAAAGTGCTCGAGCAGCTTGCCGTCCAGTCCATCCATGTCGTAGCCGTCGTCCTCGGGAGCCTCGGCCACGGCCTGGGCATAGTCATCGGTCGAGGGCTCGTCCTCGGCGGGCGCCACGGCATCGGCGGGCGCAGCGGTCTCCGCCGGCTCCACCGCAGGCACATTCTCCACCGCGGGCACAGTCTCCACCGCAGGCACAGTCTCCACCGCAGGCACAGCCTCCGCCGGCGCACTCACATCAATCGAGGGAACTTCCCACAGATCGTCGTCATGGCTATCAAACATAGGGCACACTCCTAAAAACCAAAGTCAGCAACAGGGGCAAACGAAACAGCGATGGTGTACGTCTCGCGCCAAACGATCTTGCCCGTCTCGCGCTCACGGCAGACCAGATAGTACGGACCCTTGGCCGAGAATCCATCCGCCGCACGCAACGCAAACTTGGCATGCACAACGCGCTCCTGCGAGTTAACAGAAGTCTTGTTGGCATGCGCCTTAACCGTATCGCTCACCTCGTTGCCGCTTGCATCGGTAAACACCAGCTCGTACTCGCACGGCAGTACCTTGCCTTGGGCGGGTTCTTCCTGGATCAAGTTGACCGAGAAGAGCGAGTTGGTCACTCGACGTCCCTCACTTAGTACGCGCAGCGTCGCCGCGCGCGTATCGACAAAGTCCTTGGAACCCGAGCGCGCACGCCAAAATCCGATAACGGGCACGCAAAGCTCCTGCAGGCTCATGCCGCCGTGGACGTAGTTGTTAGTCCCGCCGGGACGCTTAAAGTGCACGTTCTCGCGCGGGGCAAATCCCTCAAAGCCGGCACCCAAACGCCCCATGTCAACATTAACAAACACCCTGCGTGCCTCGTCCGAAAGCTTGGCCACGGCCTCGTTGGGCACCACCAGATGACGCTTGCCGTGCATGACGGGAGCGTCAAGGAAGGGAAGGTCTGGCTTGCCGAGCATCTGGCACTCGTTGAGTTCCCGACGCGTGTAGATAAAGCCGTGATCCGCCGTTATAACAACACGCGCGCCCGGGGCGTCGGTGCACACACGACGCGCCAACGTGGCAAGTTCCTCCACGGTGTCCGCGCAGGCATCGAAAACATCATCCTGCGTAGCGGCCTTCTCGCCCGTGGCATCGATCTTGTTGTGGTAGAGATAAACGAGCTTGGAGTCTTTGAGCAACGCCTTGCGCTCGGTTCCCGCCATGTTGAGGTATGCGCTTGAGCGCAAAGCGCGGCTCGTAGACTCAACGTGGGTAAGCACGGCCTCGCGCTGCGGAGTCGTCGCAGTGGGCATGCCGTCAGCCAGCACAAACGAGCCATCCTCCGCAAGCTTAAGCGCTTGGTGTGGCAGCAGCGCGGGCATGCCCACCTCGGTAATGGAGGGAAAGACCGCCTGCATGCTAGAAACCTTGACGTTGCCGCCGCGCTCGCGCTCGAGCAGCGCCGCGACGTCGCGGGCCACCTCATAGCGCAGCGCATCGCTCACGATAACGACCGTCGTTTTGGCAGAACCCACAAAGGTGGGCAGCACGTGCCAGTAGAACTCATCCT
>USDH01000272.1 GCA_900553415.1 uncultured Collinsella sp.
GCAAAATGCCGAGCGCATGCACGCGAGCATCGTCGGCATCCTTGCCGATAAGGTCATGTGTCTGGGATTCGACGGTGCGGCACAGCTCTATCGTGAGTGCTGTCAGGTGGACTTCGCTTCCATGGGACACACCCCCTGCGCCCTGTTTGTAACCGTGAGCGATATTGACCGCAATCTCGATCCGCTGACCGGCCTCTTTATTACGCAGGCGTTTATGGGCCTCATTCGTGAGGCCGATAGGCAGCCCGACGGCAGCCTGCCCGTACCCGTGCGCTTTATGCTCGATGACTTCGCAAATCTGCAGATTCCCCAGATCGACAACGTGCTCTCGATTATCCGAAGCCGCAACATCTGGGCAACGCTGCTGCTGCAGTCGACCAACCAGCTCGATGCGCTCTATGGCGAAGCGCGCGCTCGCTCCATCATGGGCAACTGCGACACGCATCTGGTGCTAGCGTTCCAGGATCCCGAGAGTGCCCGGGTGTTTTCCGACCGCGCCGACGCGCTGCCCAGCACGCTCATGGCGACGCCGATTGAACGCTCGTGGCTCTTTGTACGCGGTCGCACTCCCGAACAGGTCGAGCGCTTTAGGCTCGAAGATCATCCGCTCTACGGGGAGCTGCCCGAGGCGCAGCGAGGCCATGCGGAGGCCGAGATCTAGGCGCAGGGTTCTCGCAGCGCGCGGCGCCCCGGCGATGTTCCACAAAGGCCGTGCGCCCCGGGGCCACGGCAAAGCAAAGGGGCCCGCATCCGATAGGATACGGGCCCCTGACTACAAGACGCGACGCGTTAACAGCAGCGACTACTTGCGGTGAGCGCGGTAGAACTCGATGAGCGCCTGGGTCGAAGCGTCCTGCTCGGCCTTGGCGGCGTCATCGTGGAAGGCAGGGGTGATCTGCTTGGCAAGCTGCTTGCCCAGCTCAACGCCCCACTGGTCGTAGGAGTCGATGCCCCAGACCGTGCCCTCGACAAACGTGATGTGCTCGTACAGGGCGATGAGCTCGCCGAGCGCGAACGGGGTCAGCGTGTCGCCGAAGATCGAGGTCGTCGGGCGGTTGCCCTCAAAGCAACGGGCCGGGACGATCTGCTCGGGCGTGCCCTCGGCACGAACCTCGTCGGCAGTCTTGCCAAAGGCGAGCGCCTTGGTCTGGGCCAGGAAGTTGCCCAGGAACAGCTCGTGGACATCCTGACCGCTGTCGGTTGCGGGGTTGGCGGTATTGGCGAAAGCGATGAAATCGGCCGGAACCACCACGGTGCCCTGGTGCAGCAGCTGGTAGAAGGCATGCTGGCCGTTGGTGCCGGGCTCGCCCCAGAAGATCTCACCGGTGTCGGAGGTCACGGCGCTGCCGTCCCAGCGGACATGCTTGCCGTTGGACTCCATGGTGAGCTGCTGCAGGTAGGCCGGGAAACGATGCAGGTACTGGCAGTACGGCAGCACGGCGTGGCTCTTGGAACCGAAGAAGTTGACGTACCAGACGTTGAGCAGGCCCATCAGCGCGACGGCATTGTTCTCGAGCGGCGTGTTGCAGAAGTACTCGTCGATGGCGTGGAAGCCCTCGAGGAACTGCTGGAAGCGCTCGGGGCCGAGCACGACGATCAGCGACAGGCCCACGGCGGAGTCGACGGAATAGCGGCCGCCGACCCAGTTCCAGAAACCGAAGGCGTTGGCGGGGTCGATACCGAAGGCCTCAACCTTCTCGAGTGCGGTGGAGACGGCGACGAAGTGCTTTGCCACGGCCTCGGCGTTCTGCTCATCGGAGCCGTCGATGGCGCCCTGAGCCTTGAGCTGCTCGAGCATCCAGGTCTTGACCTCGCGGGCGTTGGTGAGGGTCTCGAGCGTGGTGAAGGTCTTGGAGACGATGATCACGAGCGTGGTCTCGGGATCCAGGCCCTTGAGCTTCTCGGCCTGATCGTTGGGGTCGATGTTGGAGATATAGCGGCAGTCGATACCGGCGTTGGCATAGGGACGCAGAGCCTCGTAAGCCATGACCGGGCCCAGATCGGAGCCGCCGATGCCGATGGA
>USDH01000273.1 GCA_900553415.1 uncultured Collinsella sp.
ATGGAGGCCGATCGATGGCTCGTCCAAAATGTACAGGACACCCATGAGGCCGGCGCCGATCTGCGTTGCCAGGCGAATACGCTGCGCCTCGCCACCAGAAAGCGTCGCCGAGGCACGATCGAGCGTCAGATAGTCGAGTCCAACATCGACCAGAAAACGCAAGCGCTCCAGGATTTCCTTGACGATGCGCCCGCCGATAAACCGCTGACGCTCGGTGAGTTCCAAGCCCTCAAAAAACTCGAGCGACTCGCGGCACGATAGACAGCAGACCTCGTAAATGGACTTACCGCCTACGGTAACGGCGAGCATCTCGGGGCGCAGACGAGCACCATGGCAACTCGAGCACGGCTCCTCGCGGATGTACTTCTCCAAGCGCGCCTTGGTGTTCTCGTTCGTCGTCTCGGTATAGCGTTCGTACAGGATGTTGCGAACGCCCGAAAACTTGGTATCCCACTGGCTGCGACGTCCGTCGAGCTTTTGGTAGTCGACCGAGATCTTCGTATCGCCCAGGCCATCCAAGAATGCACGACGCACGCGAGGGGGCAAGTCCTCCCACGGCGTATCGGTGCTCACCTTAAAGTGTTTGCAGACCGCAGCAAAAATCTGCGGATAGTAGTTCGAATTGCCAAACAGGCTACCAAAGACTCCGTCGGCAATGGACTTCGAGGGGTCCTCGATCAGCGCCTCGGCATCAACGGTTTTCTTAAAGCCCAGGCCGTCGCACTCAGGACATGCGCCATAGGGAGCGTTAAACGAAAAATCACGCGGCTGAAGATCGTCAATGGAGTGTCCATGCTCCGGGCACGCCAAGGCCAACGAATACTCCAGCAGCTCGCCCTCGGTCCCCTCGGGAGCATCACGATCGGGCAGCATGTACACGTTTACATTGCCATGAGCCAGCGCAGTCGCTTGTTCAACGGACTCGGCAATACGGCCCAGCGAGTTCTCGCGAATCACGATGCGGTCGACCACGACCTCGATATCGTGCTTGAACTTCTTGTCCAGATCGATCGGATCGTCGAGCAAGCGCACTTCGCCGTCGACACGCACGCGGCTAAAGCCCTCGGCGCGAAGGTCCTCAAACAGTTTGGTGTACTCGCCTTTTCGCCCGCGTACCACCGGTGCCAGCACAAACGCGCGGCGGCCCTCCCCCGCCGCCAAGACCTTGTCGGCAACCTGGTCGGTCGTCTGGCGCTCAATGACGCGGCCGCATTCGGGACAGTGCGGGGTGCCCACACGGGCGAACAGTAGGCGCAGATAGTCATAAATCTCGGTTACGGTGCCCACCGTCGAGCGCGGGTTCTTGGATGTCGTTTTTTGATCAATTGAGACAGCCGGCGAAAGGCCGTCGATTGAATCCAAGTCGGGTTTGTCCATCTGGCCCAAGAACTGGCGCGCATAACTCGAAAGGCTCTCGACGTATCGACGCTGGCCCTCGGCATAGATAGTGTCAAATGCCAGCGAACTCTTGCCCGAGCCAGAAAGACCGGTAATGACCACGAGTTGGTCACGCGGAATGGAAACATCGATATCACGGAGGTTGTGCTCACGAGCGCCGCGAATAACGATAGAAGAATCAGACATGGAAGCTCCTTGCCTCCTATTGCATCGAATCATACTGCCGATGAGTTTAGCGCACTCGACGCGCACAGATGTTCGTAATACAAGATTCGCAGACCTTTAGCTTTGCGTATCGGGCGCTTTGTTTCTCGAAATGCCGTGGAAAGGTTACAGTAATCTAATACTGAACTTAATTTGCTGTACCAGAGGAACGTCCATGACCGAAGATATCCCCCTTGAAATCACTTCGAGCGACATGGCCAATCTGCCCATATTCATCGCCGTCCTTATCGTGGCCATCGTCGTGGTGCGCGTGTATTTTTCAATCAAACACAATGAAAAGCCGCCCATTGCCCGCGTCTTTTGGTGCGCGACGCTCCTCATCCCGCTCGGCGTGGTAGCTGCATGGATTACGATTGCTTTTCTATTAGTAGAACGGCATGAAAAAAA